>CAZWPW010000006.1:0-22195 GCA_964635525.1 uncultured Bacteroidaceae bacterium | reverse complement strand
GGGCTTCTACTATCCCGTTGTGCCGAAGGGCGAGGCACGTATCCGCGTGCAGCTTTCTGCTGGCCACGAACGCGAACACTTGGACAAGTGCATCGAAGCCTTCGTTAAGGTTGGCAAAAAACTTGGCGTGATAAAGTGAATCGCTAAGCATTAATCACTTTCAGACAAGGTATTCCCCGCAATCCAGCAACGGTGCGCGGGGAATGTTCATTCTGCATTGAACAGAAAAACTGCCGTACTGGGGCAAAGGTTTTGCCAATTAGCAATATCTTTGCAAGAAATTTTGTACAAAGAGCAAGCAGATGGCAACAACGGCATGCAGCAAGTCAACCACGATAGCATTTACCAAGATGCATGGGGCGGGTAACGACTACATCTACGTAAACGCCATGCTCAACCGCATTGACGACCCGGCTGCGGCGGCACGGCTGTGGAGCGCGCCTCACACGGGGATAGGAGCCGACGGGCTTGTGCTTATCGGGTGCTCGGACAGGGCAGACTTCTCGATGCGGATATTCAACGCCGACGGTTCCGAGGCTCTTATGTGCGGCAACGCCTCGCGGTGCATAGGCAAATACGTCTACGAGCACGGACTGACGGACAAGACATCAATCACCCTCGACACCTTGTCGGGAATAAAGCATATCAAATTGCACACCGAAGGCGGCAAGGTAAAGAGCGTTACCGTCGACATGGGCAAGCCAGAAATCATGCGCATAGGAACACCTGAGGGGCAGCCAATGATAGAACAGGCAGTCACCGCAGCAGGAATGACGTTCACTGCCACGGCAGTGTCAATGGGCAATCCGCACTTGGTAATCTTCACCGACGACTTAGATAGCATCGATATCGCCGCTGCGGGCAGAGAACTCGAACACCACCCTGCCTTCGTTGACCGTACTAACGTGGAGTTTGCCCAGCCCATGCCGGGCAAAGCATTCCGCATGCGCGTGTGGGAACGCGGCTCTGGCATAACGCAGGCTTGCGGCACAGGAGCATGCGCTACGGCGGTAGCTGCCATGGCTACGGGACGCGGCAACGGGCACTCTGACATTGTCATGGACGGCGGGACGTTGTCGATAGCCATTGACGGCGATAGCGGCCATGTGATGATGACGGGCGATGCCGTGGAGGTATTCAACGGGCAAATTGAATGGCAAAGAGCGAAGAACGACTGCAAACATAAAGACTAAAATGGCAATCAAGGCAAATGAACACTTTCTGCAACTGCAAGGCAACTACCTTTTTGCCGGCATAGCACGCAAAGTAAGCATGCATAAGGAGGCACATCCAGGGCGGAGGATAATCAGCCTCGGCATTGGCGATGTGACGCTCCCTCTGCCGCAGGCCTGCATCGAGGCCATGCATAAGGCGGCCGACGAGATGGGCAATGCGGCGACGTTCCGAGGTTACGGACCAGAGCAGGGCTATGACTTTCTGGCCCAGGCAATCATAGACAACGATTTCGCCCCTCGCGGTGTGAGCATCGCCCGCGACGAGGTGTTCATCAGCGACGGTGCAAAAAGTGACACCGGCAACATTGGCGACATAATATCCGCCTCCAACACTGTGGCGTTGGCCGACCCGGCTTACCCCGTCTACATTGACAGCAACGTAATGTGCGGCCGCGCCGGGGTATCCACCAACGGCGTATGGAGCAACGTGTTGATGCTGCCATGCACTGCGGCAAACGGCTTCATCCCTCTTTTGCCTGACAAGCAAACCGATGTCATCTATCTTTGTTACCCCAACAATCCTACGGGCATTGCCTTGAGCAAGGGCGAACTAAGGAAATGGGTCGACTATGCGCTCGCCAACGATGCTTTGCTGTTGTTTGACGCAGCATACGAGGCATTCATCAGCCAAGATGACGTGCCGCACTCTATCTACGAAATCGAAGGGGCAGAAAGATGCGCTATAGAGTTCCGCAGTTTCTCGAAAACGGCAGGCTTCACCGGCATCAGGTGCGGCTGCACCATAGTGCCTAAAGGTGTCACGGCATTGACAAGCGATGGTACGCGCATCAGCCTCAACGCGTTGTGGAACCGCCGTCAATGCACGAAATTCAACGGCACGAGCTATATTACCCAACGCGCCGCCGAAGCGACCTACAGCACAGAGGGCAAGAAACAGGTGCGCGCAAACATTGAATACTACATGGCAAACGCCAGCTACATGCTCGACAACCTGAAGGCTGCCGGGATGCAAGTATGGGGCGGAGTGAACTCTCCATATCTGTGGCTCAAAACGCCGGGGGGGATGGGGTCATGGCAGTTCTTCGAAGAGATGCTCGAAAACGCGGGAGTAGTTTGCACCCCTGGTGCGGGCTTCGGACCAAACGGGGAGGGATATGTCAGGCTCACGGCATTCGGCAACCACGATGATTGCCAGGAAGCTATATGCCGCATCCGACAATGGCTCGGGTGAGGACGCAGCAATGGTAAACGAACAGAACTAACTTTGCTGTACGCGCATGCGGTGCGGAAGGAAAGTAAACAAACAATATCAAACAAACAGAAAGGACAACACTATGTCACTGCTCAGATTCAACGTCGTGAAAGAAGGGTTCTGCAAGAAAGCAGAACCAGTTGATGTACCCGGCAAACGGCCATCGCGCTACTTCGCACAACAAGTATTCAACCGCGAGAAGATGCTCGCCTACCTGACAAAGGAGGCATTCGATGCCCTCACCTCAGCCATCGACAACAAAAAACCGCTCAGTCGCGAAACAGCCGACGCAGTAGCCAAAGGCATGAAGCATTGGGCGATGGACATGGGCGCTACGCACTACACCCATTGGCTGCACCCGCTCACCGACGGCACAGCCGAAAAGCATGATTCTTTCATTGAACACGACGGAAAGGGAGGCGTGATAGAACAATTCTCGGGCAAGCTGCTAATACAACAGGAAGTCGATGCATCAAGCTTCCCCAACGGGGGCATACGCAACACTTTCGAGGCACGAGGCTACTCGGCATGGGATGTCAGCTCGCCAGCCTTCATCATGGGCAGGACACTGTGCATACCGACGATATTCATCTCGTACACGGGCGAATCGCTCGACTACAAGACACCGCTGCTGCGCGCACTCAACACCGTCGACAAGGCCGCAACCGACGTGTGCCGCATGTTTGATCCCAACGTCAAGAGGGTGTACTCATACCTTGGTTGGGAACAGGAATACTTCCTCGTTGATGAATCGCTTGTTTCCGCTCGCCCCGACATCATCATGACAGGGCGCACGCTGATGGGGCATGAGAGCGCGAAGAACCAACAGCTCGAAGATCATTACTTTGGGTCAATCCCCTCACGCGTGGAGGCATTCATGCAAGACTTGGAAATCGAATGCCACAAGCTCGGCATACCAGCCAAGACACGCCATAACGAAGTAGCACCCAACCAGTTTGAGATAGCTCCGGTATACGAGGAAACCAACATCTCTAACGACCACAACCTGCTGCTCATGTCGGTAATGCGCGAGGTGGCCAAGCGCCACGGGTTCTGCGCCCTGCTGCATGAGAAGCCTTTCGCGGGTGTAAACGGCTCGGGCAAGCATTGCAACTGGTCATTGGGCACCGACACCGGCGTGCCACTGTTCACTCCAGGCAAGGATGACATGCAGAACCTGCAATTCATAACGTTCATCGTCAACGTCATATCGGCAGTGCGCAAGCATAACGGACTGCTCAAGGCAAGCATATCGTCGGCAGGAAACGCCCACCGCCTCGGAGCGAACGAAGCGCCACCTGCAATAATTTCCATCTTCATGGGAAAGCAGATGAGCGGAATCCTCAACACCATAGCAACTACCGACAGCGACGGGTTGCCTGACATCGACGGCAAATCGCGGATTAGCCTCAACCTGCCGCAAACGACTGAACTGACAATCGACAGCACCGACCGCAACCGCACCTCGCCTTTCGCCTTCACCGGCAACCGCTTCGAGTTCCGCGCCGTGGGTTCATCGGCGAACTGCGCCTCGGCAATGATTGCTCTCAACGCAGCCGTGGCAGACGAATTACTGCACTTCAAGGCCGAAACAGAGAAACTCATTGCCAAAGGCGAAGACAAAGTGCATGCCATTGTTTCGGTGCTTGGCGAGATGGCACGCAAGTGCATCGACATAGTTTTCGACGGCAACGGGTATAGCGAAGAGTGGAAGAAAGAAGCCGAACAGCGCGGGTTAGACTGCCAGACAAGCACGCCGCTGATATTCGACAACTACCTGAGCAAGGCAAGCATCGAGATGTTCAAAAACACTAACGTGCTTAGCGAACTCGAACTCAAGGCGCGCAACGAGGTCAAATGGGAAATGTATACGAAGAAACTCCAAATCGAAGCACGCGTGCTCGGCGACCTCGCACTCAACCACATCGTGCCAGTAGCCATGCGGTATCAAACGATGATTGCCGACAACGCCATTAAAATAAAGCAACTCTTCACGGATGAAAAAGCCGGGGAACTCACGGCGCACAACATTGACGAGATAGAGAAAATAGCCGGACACATCACCGCTATCCGTGAACAAGTAGAACAAATAGTCGAGGCAAGGAAAGTGGCGAACCGAATAACAAACGAACGCGACAAGGCAATAGCTTACCACGACACCGTCGCACCGCTGCTTGACACCATACGGCGTCATATCGACAAACTTGAACTCATGGTCGACAACCGAATGTGGCCCATGCCGAAGTACCGTGAATTGTTATTCATAAATTAAACACGGAAAAGAGCATTTTGATTGCCGCGCATTGCAATTTAACCCTTTGCATGCGCGGCAAATTATAAAAATACTTGTTTTTTGCCTCATAGTATAGTAAAAAGCAAAAACAGGCATAGGTTTTTCATTATCTTTGTTTCGTGAATTACCATGCCGTCAATAGAGGCGGGGCATGCAAAATCAATGTAATAAATCTAAAAACAAAAAACAACATGAAAAAAACTCCTACGCTATTCACAAGACTTGCGGCAATGGCTGCTGCACTGGCATTAACCCTCTTTCCGGCAACCATGTCGGCACAAACCGTAGTGTACAGCAACACGATGTCGGCAACCACTGCCAGCGGAGTGTCACTCACAGACCCCATCTACACAAGTGGAAGCTGGACGGTGTCAGCCAACGGTGCAAGTGCAGAGCTCGGAACGACAGGCGAGAACAACTACGGCCCCTGCCTGGCATCACCATCGGTAGGCAACTACATCGCCGTCAAGGCCGATGTCCCGTATGATGGGCAATACGTTTGCTCTTTCAGGGTAAAGCTCGACTCTGGAACTTATGCCATAGCTACCAATATAGGATACGGCACATCTCTCGGCAGTTGGACCTATCCCAGTACGAATTTGAACTTGCCCATTACGATGGATGCAGATGAACCCGGCGACCTTCACGAGAGCGGGACAATGACCCTGAGTGCCGGAACATATTACTTCGTATACTACGTCACAAACTATTACAGCTCGGGAACAAACCTGCACGTGGCAGACTTCAAGCTTACATACATGGGTGCACTTCCCGACTACTATACGGTAACATACACCCACGTAGGCAACCCGGCTGATATATACATGATCGGCGGAGGGGAAGAAGTGGCGAACGGCACCGCTTTCCAAAAATGGTCACAGGTAGAAATCTACATCACACCCGAGAACTCGAGCGATCCGGTTTCCGTGGAAGTCACCGGCGGAACAAGTGATAACTTTTATAACTACGGCACCTACTATTGCCTCTTCTTATACGTCATCAATCAAAATATCAGTGTAGTAATCAATGTGGGCAACGTTGACACTGGCATATCAAACCAAACAAACGACGATGCCGTGCTGACCTACGACACGAAAACGGCGCAACTGACGGGATGCTGCAAGAAAGCCGATATCTATGACCTCTCAGGCAAGCTGGCGGCAACAGTCGATTTGCAAGGCACAGCTGACCTGAGCTCACTGCCAAAGGGTGTTTACATAGTCAAGACTGCCAAAAAGACAATCAAGATAGTGCGCTAAAACCCTGCGCAAACGGCAATGAAAAAGCAGGGATGCCCCGTAATTGGGACATCCCTGCCGCTTTGTAACCCCTAAGGGTGTTCACACATTCGAACGAGCAGACACGCGCTTGTACTGGAATCCGTTGGCGGTATTGCTCAGCCTAGAACCAGCACGGAACGTCACACGAGCCTTGCGTATGTTGGCAACGGTGAACTCCTTGGCCGTGTCAGCGCCAGTGCTTGACAAACCTACCGAAAACGTGCCGAGGTCGCCCAACTGGACAGACTCACTGCGCTTCAACGCCTGCTCAATGCAATAAAGAGCCGTCGACAACACTGCCTTGACATCACCGTCAGTCAAGGTTGACATCTTTTCTACATCCTCGCAAAGCATTTCATAAGTGTAGTTGGACGCTACTTGAGCATTTGCATACCATTTTGGTTCTGCACTCGGGTCAGCAGGGTTGTTCCGCTGCGTGACTGAATAATTAATTGCCATGTGTAAAGTTTTAAATTGAACAATAAATTACTTAACCCTTTCTCGCGATAATTGGGCGGTCAATGAAGAGAAATAATCCCTTGCATTTCCCGTTGCAAATATACTCCCGCAAAAAAAGCATGAATCACAAACAACACGCTCAGAACAAACTCAAAGTGCTTTGGTTTGATATTGCTAAATCTCGGCTTCCATTGGATATCCCGGAAAGATGAAAAAGCAGGGAAAACAGGAAGCGAACAACAAATATTTTTGATTTTTTTAGATAGTATTTGCAATACTTCCATATATTTGTGGCTGCAACAATGGTTGAACATCACCAATGCAATAAAGCGTATGAAAAAACTATTATTTATTTTAGGCTTGATGGGGTTATGCCTAACCGCTTCGGCGCAAGTGACAGCACCCACAGGGGCGACAACGCCACAGACAAGCACTTCGGAAAATCCAGTTTGGTACGGTATGATGTCATCGCATCTGACTGAAAGCGCGAGGCAGAACCGTTGGATGAGCTACGATGGCTCAAGTTTTGTCACCATTCAAAACACTAGCGGCTTAGGCAGCGTTTCGGACGTGACGCAGTATGCATGGAGGCTTGAGGACAACGGTGACGGCTATGTCAGGATAGTCCACTACACCGGTTACGAGGTGTATGTCCCGAGTGGTGCTTCTGCCGCCGCCGACAACAGCACGCCGCTTGAAATGACTGGGAGCGGAAACGGATCGCGATGGGAATTGATGACAGCAGCATCAACAGGACTTAGTAATCAAACGGCTAATTACCAATATGTCCTTGACTATGTTGACTATACAGGATCCCATGACTACGCTTTCCTGAACGCGGCGGACAGTTCAAGCGGGTACGTTTTGCTTCTCTACGAATTAGGAGTACACCAAGCATCCGGATGGTTCTTCGTAGAACTGGACATTGACGACCAAGGCGGAAGCGGAAGCGAAGGTGGCAACGAAGGGGGTAACGAGAGCACCATTGTAGGCGACGGGACATACATCGTCGATGACCCCTTCGAAACAATGATACGCCTCGGAAGAATGTCATCGCCCAACCCAATCTACGCGCAGCCGGCGGGAACGGCGGGAACGGCATACGTCACCAACGCCGTAACATCGGGCGATGCAGTGTACTACCCACTGTCGTACAGCGCATCATCGGGGTCAACAACCAACATAGTGATAGTCTCTAAACAAACCTCGCTCGTGACAAGAGACGGCATTTTCAACCTCGTAGTGACAACAAACAACAACCCGGCAAACTTCAGCGTGACGACATGGACCGACTGGGACCGCGACGGAACGTTCGACAAAGCAACCAATGACCCGGAAATCTCAGGGAACACAATAACGCAACAACTCTACATCCCCGCCGACGCGCAACTCGGCAAAACAAGGGTAAGGATGCGCCTCGAAACATCAACGCCGTCCAGTGCCGATGCAGGATTAGGAACGGGGAGAACATACGACTTCGTCATATACGTGCTTGAAGGAGAGGAACACGACGACTGCTACATCAGCGTAACATCATCGAACACGCAGTACGGAACGGTATACATCGACACCGATCCGAAAGAAAACGGACGATACGACGTGGGAACCGAAATAACCGTCATTGCAGTGCCTAACGAAGACTACGAAAAAGAAGTGACCTTCAACGGATGGCTACTCGAAGGAGACACTGTAAGCACCGAAACTTCATACACCTTCACAGTTGAAAAAAGCGTCAGCCTAATAGCAATGTTCAGCGTCCCCGCACCGGTAGCACCGACAGTAAGCACCGCCGACAACCCGGTTTGGTATCAAATAAAGAACGCGCACACGGACGCAACACGCGTAGATAGGTACATCGCATACGACACAGAAACCGATGCCACCTACACAACGGCACTCAGAGCCGAAAAACCAGCCGATACGACTGACAAATTCCTGTGGAGGCTTGAAGACGCAGGAGACGAAATGGTATACATCGTCAGTAAAGTCAACGGACAAGCAATATACGGCCCAGCCCAAATGTACACAGCATTCTACCTCGCAGATACCGGCGCAAGGTTTCTCATTCAAAACAGCGGGGCGGAAAACGAAAGCTGGACGCTCATGTACGAAGGAAACAGCAGCCTGATGCTCAATGCAGCTGACCAATCGTGGTGGATAGTAGTCTACAACGGAGGTATAGGTACTGGATCGGGATGGTACTTCTACGAAGTGGATACAGGAGAAACAGAACCCGAAGAACCAGAACCAGACCCGGGATCAGGCATCAACACAAATGACGCACAAGGCAAGCCGGCAGCAACGTTCACCGACTCGCACATCAACATAACAAACCTGCCTGCTCCATGCTCAATCAAAGTCTACAACCTCTCAGGGCAACTAATGGTGGCATTCAACACGAATAACGACACCGAAAGAATCAAAATGAACAGCACCGAAAGCTTCGCGCTCGTAGTAGTGCAACCCAGCAACGGAGGCGAAAAGACAGTAATAAAATGCATCGAGAACAAATAAAGCCATGCGCGTACCTTTATATAACAACAAAACCGACAAACAATGAAAACAGATAAAAACCGAATATTAAGCCTCTCATGGGGCGTGCTGCTCACATCGGCAGCATGCATGGCGCAATCAGCGGCAAGCACGCCAAACGTCATATACCTGCTTTGCGACGACATGGGATACAGCGACATAGAAGCATACGGGCAACAAATGATCTCAACGCCAAACCTCACCCAAATGGTAAACGACGGCATGAGTTTCACGCAATTCTATGCCTCAACAGCCGTAAGCGCGCCGTCAAGGGCATCGCTCATGACAGGACAGCACACAGGACACACCAAAATAAGGGGTAACAAAGAATATTACGCCTCGCAAGGATATGGAGACGGGCAAATGCCGCTCGACACATCGGTTGAAACGCTCGCGCAACTATTCAAAAGCCAAGGCTACGCAACCGGATGCTTCGGCAAATGGGGACTCGGATACCCAGGCTCAGGCAGCGAACCGACCGACGTGGGCTTCGACAGCTTCTACGGATATATCTGCCAAAGAGCAGCCCATTCCTATTACCCCAGTTACCTCTACAACAACAAAGACCAAGTCTACCTCGGAGGTAACTCATACTCGCAAGACTTGATTCACGAAAACGCTATCAACTTCATAAAGAACAGCGTCGAGGAGGGCAAACCCTTCTTCGGGTACTTCACTTACACAATACCGCATGCTGAGCTCGTGCAACCTGACGATAGCATAGTGGCAATGTACGACGGGAAGTTCCAAGAACCAAGCCCCTTCTACACCGACGGCGACTACGGGACAGCACTCAAGCCGCGAACAGCATTTGCCGCAATGATAACGAGGCTTGACACATACGTGGGACAAATACGCGACCTGCTTGAAGAACTCGGCATAGCCGACAACACCCTGTTCATCTTCACAAGCGACAACGGACCGCACCAAGAAGGCGGAGCCGACCCGACTTTCTTCAACACCGAAGCAAGGCTCAGAGGACTCAAACGTGCCCTTTACGAAGGGGGAATGCGAGTGCCATTCATTGCCGTATGGCCAGGAACAATTGAAGCAGGAGCTATAACCGACCTGATGGCAGCCGGATGGGACATCATGCCTACATGCGTTGAACTGCTCGGGCTTGATTCAACATGGAGGGACGAAGAAATGGACGGGCTATCAATACTCCCAACCCTGCTCGGAAATCCTGACGAACAGCAACAGCACGATTACCTCTACTGGGAATTCCATGAAGAAGGAGGACGGCAAGCGCTAAGGAAAGGCGACTGGAAAATAATAAGGCAGTACATCTCAACCTCGCCAACGCTCGAACTCTACAACATAGCTGAAGACCCGCACGAAGACACAAATCTCTACAGCACAAACACAGAAATCGCCGACAGCTTGGCAGTAATTATGGACAGCGCACGAACCGAGTCCGCCGACTTCAACTTCGGAAGATAATCTGTCTATACGCACAATACAATGATGCGGGGTGCCTGACCGGTGCCCCGCAACTTTTTTGCCCTATACAAGAAATGCACCCTCAAGCCTTGCGCGCAAACGTCAGCAGCTTGTCGCGGTAATACTCATATTGAGACCTCTGCAAAAGTCCACTACTGATTACCAGTAAGTTCGTTAGTTGATATCTGACTGCCGTAGCAGTTTTGCAGATGCTAAATTAATGAAATTTCCTGCAACTTGGTTTCGAGGTCAAAAACGTTATTATCATAATGACAGTAAAACAACAATAAAACTGGAAATATGTAAAGATAAACCGAAGAATTGCTTAACCGAAAACTTAACAAAGGTTAAATATGCCCGGTTTGCGGAAACATACAACCCAAGGAGGGAAAACATACAACCCAGGGGCCAAAAGCATACAACCCAAGATGTCCTTGGGTTGTATATCTTTTTGTCAACTTCGGCATCGGACCATCTGGCCGCTGGCGGGCGGTGCTTGGCGGGGCGGAAATGGATGCTGCTCTTCCCATAGCCTTTTCGCGGTTTTGAAGGGGAAAGATAATAATGAAGGTCTTTGCGAATCCGCACCTCTTTGCTAACTTTGCAGGAGAATCAAAAGTCACTTTTGTCATACTTTTAAAATCAAATCAAGATGAGAATTCAAAGAATCAACGCAAGGGAAGTGCTCGACTCGCGCGGCAATCCGACGATCGAGGTGGAAGTGTTGCTTGAATCAGGCGCTTGGGGGCGTGCCGCCGTTCCTTCGGGTGCATCGACGGGCGAGAATGAAGCCCTCGAACTGCGCGACGGCGACAAAGCACGCTATAGCGGCAAAGGGGTCTTGAAAGCCGTTGAAAACGTCAACAAGGTGATTGCGCCTGCCCTGATCGGGATGCCGGCTCTTGACCAGCGCGCCATCGACATGATGATGATAGAGCTTGACGGCACGAAAACGAAATCTAAGCTCGGCGCAAACGCCATCCTTGGCGTGTCCTTGGCCGTGGCGCATGCGGCTGCCGATTACCTTGGGTTGCCTTTGTACCGCTACATCGGCGGTGTCAACACGTTCGTCATGCCGGTTCCGATGATGAACATCATCAATGGCGGCTCTCACTCTGACGCTCCTATTGCTTTCCAGGAGTTCATGATACGCCCCGTCGGCGCGCCGTCGTTCTGCGAAGGGCTGCGCATGGGCGCCGAGGTGTTCCATGCCCTGAAGAAAGTGTTGCATGACCGGGGCCTCAGCACGGCGGTCGGCGACGAAGGGGGATTTGCCCCGGCTCTCGAAGGTACTGAGGATGCTCTCGAATCAATCATTGCTGCCATCAAATCTGCGGGCTATGAGCCTGGCAAGGACGTGATGATTGGCCTTGACTGTGCCTCGTCGGAGTTCTACCGTGACGGCATCTATGACTACACGATATTTGAAGGCGACAAGGGCAAGAAACGCACTTCGGCCGAGCAAGCCGAGTATCTGGAGCAACTCATCGAGAAATACCCCATCGATTCCATTGAAGACGGCATGAGCGAGAACGACTGGGAGGGCTGGCGCGAGCTCACGGCACGCATCGGCAGCCGCTGCCAACTGGTTGGCGACGACCTTTTCGTGACCAACGTTGACTTCCTTGCCAAAGGCATCGAACAAGGCTGCGCAAACTCCATACTCATCAAGGTCAACCAAATAGGTACGCTGAGCGAAACTCTCGACGCAATCGAGATGGCGCACAGGCACGGCTACACTACGGTTACCTCGCACCGCTCAGGCGAAACGGAGGATGCAACTATCGCCGACATTGCAGTGGCCACTAACAGCGGGCAAATCAAGACCGGCTCGTTGAGCCGGTCCGACTGCATGGCGAAGTACAACCAGCTGCTCCGCATCGAGGAGGAGCTTGGCAGACTGCCTGTTTACGGTTACAAGAAGCTGAAAACCAAAGGTTGAACGGCGTACACGCGGCCATACCCGTGCCTGGGGAGGACGTAAGCAACAGCCGTGCGGAGGACTGGGAGGAATCCCTGCTCCGCACGGCTTTCATTTCGAATACCCGCATTATTTGCCTTCCGCCCGACGACAATGAGGCACTTCTTTCCCGAACCAATGATTATATTTGCCGTATAGAAACAAACCAAGGCTTTTATGAAATACAAGATATTGGTGCTTGACATCGACGGGACGCTGCTCAACTCCGAAAGGCAAGTCACGAAGCGTACCGTAGCCGCCCTGCGCAAGGTGCAGCAGGCTGGCGTGCAAATAGTCCTCGCCTCGGGAAGGCCATTCCACGGCATACTCCCCATAGCCCGGCAACTCGACATGCCGTCGCATGGAGGATACATAATACCCTGCAACGGTAGCCAGATAATCAATGCAACCGACGGGAAGGCAATCTTCGAAAAGAACCTGCCGCCTGACCTGTTGCCATACATCACGCGCAAAGCTGAACAGTACGGTTTCGACACGATGACCTACGGTGCTGATGCCGTCTTCGCCAGTAACCCGCAAAACGAACATGCTGCAGAAGAGGCGTGCATCAACGGAATGCAACTCAAGCGTGCCGCCGAATTGCCCGGCGAATTTGCCGAGATCCTGCCCAAAATGGTGCTTATCGGCGATGAACCGGAAGCAATTGACGAGCTCGAGCAACGATGGCAGAAAAAACTCAGTGGTATAGCCGATGTGCTGCGCTCGGAGGATTTCTACCTCGAAGTAGTCCCTCCGGGGGTAAATAAGGCAAACACGCTCGGGGTGTTGCTTGACATGCTCGGCATACAAACAGCCGAAGTGGTGGCAATAGGCGACGGGGTGAGCGACGTGGGCATGATACAGCAGGCGGCAATAGGAATAGCCATGGGCAACGCCCGCGACTCGGTCAAACGGTGTGCCGACCGTGTCACGTTTACAAACGACCAAGACGGAGTTGCTGCGGCAGTCGAAAACATCTTCCTCAGCGACATAATAGTCGAAAAGGTATCTCTCGACGAGCTGAACAAACGTACTGGGACGACATTGGTGGGTAACCTCGGAATACAATACACCTACCTCTCGGCCGACCGTGTTGAGGCTACGATGCCCGTCGACCGCCGCACGCGCCAGCCACCCGCCACCCTCCACGGCGGGGCAACGCCCGCACTGGCCGAAACGGTGGCCGGCTTGGGCTCAAACGTGCTGTGCCAGCCTGGCGAAATGGCGGTGGGGATGCAAGTCTCGGGTAACCATGTTTCATCGGCACACGAAGGCGACTCAGTCATCGCCGTAGGTACGATAATCCACAAAGGGCGCACGTCGCACGTTTGGAACGTCGACGTGTTCACCTCCACGGGGAAACTCGTGTCAACCGTCAGGGTTATAAACTGCATAATAAAGAACCAATGATGCGGCAGGGAGGGATATTGCCCTCCACCAGGAGGATTTTTACGGTTTTGTTGTTAATCTCCAAGTATTTGGAGCCAAACAAATCATGTTTGGAAGGCAAGTCCAGTCTTTCCGTGTTGGATATTCTTTCTTAAGAAGAGTTAACGTATCTTGGGCTTGCCGCATTTTATTTGTTTTTTTGCATGAAATTATGGGATATTCCGCCATGAGTGAAGATGTTTTAAGCCTTTCCCGTCGCGCCGTTCACCGTCTGTGCCCCCATTGCGGTGGGCATCTTGTAACAGAGGAGTTACTTTGCGTTGACCATGTGGTTTCTGGCGAGGAGTTCCCAGTGTGTTCTTGTGACTCTTGCGGCTTCTATTTCACCGGCTTGCTTCCTTCTGCCGAGGAGATGCCCCGTTACTACCATTCTGCCGGCTACGTTTCGCATTCGAACACCTCGAGCGGGTTAGTTAACAAGGCTTATCACCTTGTTCGTCGCTATATGCTGTCGGAGAAATGCAGCCTTGTATCGCACTACACCGGGAAGCACTCCGGACGTCTTCTTGACTACGGTGCTGGTATCGGCTATTTTGCTGACAGAATGTCGCGTGCCGGTTGGTCAGTCGAGGCCGTCGAGCCCGATGAAGGTGCTTGCGCCTTTGCCTTTTCGCGTTTCGGCCTGCGCATGCGCAAGCCTTCCGACTTGCCCGCTTTTGCTGACGGTTCTTTCGACTGCATCACGCTGTGGCATGCCCTTGAGCATGTCCCTGATGCTGCTGCTGCCATGTTGGAGTTTCTCCGTCTGCTTTCCCGCGACGGTTTGCTGTTTCTTGCCTTGCCCAACCGCACTTCGTACGATGCTTGCCATTATGGGCGCGATTGGGCTGCTTGGGATGTGCCTCGCCACGTGTGGCATTTTTCGCCTGCCGATATCCAATGTTTGTCGGGCGAGACAGGTTTCAGCTTGGTTGAGATGCTCCCGATGCACTTTGATGCCTTCTATGCCAGCATTTTGAGCGAGCGTGGCAGGGGGTCGCGTTTCGCTTTGGCGCGAGGTTTTGCCGTCGGGGTGGCATCATTCTTGAGTACCTTAGCGAACACTGAGCGAGGCAGTTCATTGATTTATGTCTTGAAGAAGAAGTAACGGCAGCCATGGCACGGAGCAAGAGGAGGAAATCGCGGATATCGTCCCGCCTGCAGTTCGTCACGTCGGCGTTCAGTACAATGTTAGTGCTTGTGTTGCTGGGCTTGGCTGTGCTTGTAGTTATGTCGGCGCGTAACTTGTCGGTGCATGTGCGCGAGAACCTGACGTTGTCGTTGTCGCTTTCCGACGCAGTCGGCGATGCCGTGGCTTTGCAGTTAGGCGAGGAACTCGGCTTGCTGCCATACGCCAAGAGCGTACTTTACATATCCAAGGAGGAGGCTCTTGCTGAGGAGACGCAGGCTTTGGGTGTTGACCCTTCGGAGTTTCTGGGCTACAACCCTTTTTCGGCTTCTATCGAGGTCAGGCTTAACGCCCCTTATGCCAATTCCGACAGCCTTGCCGTCATTGAGCAGGCTCTTATGTCGTTAGACGGTGTCAGCGGTGTGTTCTATCCTGGCGACCTTATTGATGCGATTAACCGTAACATAGGGCGCGTGAGCATCGTACTGGTCGGGCTTGCTACACTTTTGGGTTTCATTTCTTTCGCCCTTATCAACAATACCATAAAGTTGTCGGTTTATTCCAACCGTTTCGCAATAAACACAATGAAGCTCGTCGGGGCGAGCCGTTCGTTCATCAGGCGCCCGTTCATTTCCCGCCATGTCTTTGCGGGTGTTGCCGCTGCGCTTGGGGCGAATGCGTTGATAGGTTGCGGCCTGTTCGCCCTTGTACGCTATGACCCCCGTTTGTTGTCGGTCATCACGCCCGAAGTATTGGCGGTTTCCGGCGCGAGCGTGGTGTTTTTGGGCATTGCTCTGACGTTCGTCAGCTCCTATTTCTCCTTGAACGGTTTCTTGAGGATGACGAGTAGCGAACTCTATGACATTTGACAATTGTATGTACAAAATAATAATCAACCAATGGACGATAAAAGCAAATTGGCATTTGGAAAGAAGAATTACATCCTGATAGCGGCGGGAATGGCGATCATCATCGTGGGTTTCCTGCTGATGGTCACCCCTTCGTCGACTGAGACGCATTTCGAGGAGGCTATTTTCAGCGTGCGCGCTATCAAGGTTGCCCCGGCGGTTTGCTTCTTGGGCTTCCTGTTTGTCATTTACGGCATCATGGCCAAGGGCGGCAAGGGAAGTGCTAGGAGCGAGAGCGCACGTAATGATATGAAAGACTAACGGGGCGCGGGCATCAGCATGGATTGGTTAGAAGCCCTTGTGTTAGGTTTGCTGCAGGGATTGACTGAGTATCTTCCCGTTAGCAGTTCAGGCCATCTTGCTATCAGCTCGGCCTTGTTTGGCATTGATGCCGAGGAGAGCTTAGCCTTTACCATTGCAGTTCACGTGGCTACGGTGCTAAGCACTTTAGTTGTGCTGTGGCATGAGGTGGCATGGCTGTTCAAGGACTTGAAGAGCTATTGCTTGCATCCTTCGCAGGGCTTGAACGCCGGGACGCGTTATTCCGTCAACATAGTTATCTCGATGGTACCTATAGGCATCGTCGGGTTGTTCTTCAAGGAACAAGTCGTGGAGGTTTTCGGTTCGGGGTTGATGGTAGTCGGCTTGATGTTGCTGTTGACATCGGTGCTTCTGTACTTCTCGAGCCGTTTCGGTTCTGGCAGGAAATCGTCGCTTACAATGCTTGACGCCTTTATCGTCGGCCTGTCGCAGGCTGTGGCTGTTTTGCCGGGCTTGTCGCGTTCTGGCACTACCATTGCCACTGGCCTGTTGCTTGGCAATCGTAAGGACAGCATGGCGCAGTTCTCATTCCTGATGGTCATTCCTCCTATATTGGGCGAGGCTTTGCTTGACATCAAGGACATGTTGGCTGGGGGTGTCGATGCTATCGGTGTTGCGCCTTTGCCGTTAGTGACGGGTTTCGTTGCCGCTTTCGTCTCGGGCTGCCTTGCGTGCAAATGGATGATAGGCATAGTCAGGCGCGGCAAACTGGCCTATTTCGCGGCCTATTGCCTTGTTGCCGGGGTTGCCACTCTCGTATATGACTATTTAACCAACCAGGCAGTAGGATGAATTTCAACGAAGGCGAAGTGCTTTACATAAACAAGCCATACAGTTGGACTTCGTTTGACGTGGTCAACAAGCTGCGTTTGGCAATATGCCGCCGCATAGGACAGAAGAAGCTCAAGGTAGGCCATGCCGGGACGTTAGATCCGCTCGCCACGGGAGTACTGATTCTTTGCACTGGTAGGGCGACAAAGCGCATTGCTGAGTTCCAAGGGCAGGACAAGGAGTATATAGCCGTGGTGCGCCTCGGTGCTACCACCCCCTCGTTTGATTTGGAGAGTGCTGTTGATGCGGTATACCCCACCGAACACATCACGCGGGAGATGGTAGAGGAAGTGATGAAGTCGTTTGTGGGGAAGATAATGCAAGTTCCTCCGGTATTCTCGGCTTGCTTGGTCGATGGACATCGCGCCTACAATTTGGCTCGCAAGGGCAAGGAAGTCGACTTGAAGCCCAAGGAACTGACTATTTCCGAGATGGAGTTGCTCGACTTCGCTTTGCCAGACATCAGGATCAGGGCAGTTTGCAGCAAAGGCACCTACGTCAGAGCCTTGGCACGTGACATAGGCATTGCCTTGGGCAGCGGCGCACATCTGGCATCGCTTGTCAGGACGAGGGTCGGCGATGTGAGTATCGACGATTGCATGACCCCAGAGGTTTTTGTAGAGGCACTTGCCTACATGAGCATAGAGGACAAACAAAATGAATAATGAACAAAAACTATCATACCAATGAAACTGTCGAATTTTAAATTTAGGCTTCCCGAGGAGAGGATAGCACTGTACCCTTCACGCTACCGTGATGAGGCCAAATTGATGGTACTCCATAAGTCCAGCGGCACCATTGAGCACAAGATATTCAAGGACATACTTGATTATTTCGACGAGGACGATGTTTTCGTTTTTAACGACACGAAAGTATTTCCAGCCCGTCTTTTCGGCAACAAGGAGAAGACCGGTGCGAGGATTGAGGTGTTCCTCCTCCGCGAGCTGAGCGAAGATTCCAGGCTGTGGGATGTCCTCGTCGACCCCGCCCGCAAGATTAGGATAGGCAACAAGCTCTACTTCGGCGACGACGATTCGATGGTCGCCGAAGTGATTGACAACACCACATCGAGGGGCAGAACCTTGCGTTTCCTTTACGACGGGCCGCACGATGAGTTCAAGAAAGCGCTGTACTCACTTGGCGAGCCTCCTCTTCCTTCGTTCATCAAACGCCCCGTAGAGGCTGCTGACGAGGACTGGTTCCAAACCATATATGCCCGCAACGAAGGCGCGGTGACCGCCCCGACCGCCGGGCTGCACTTCAGCAGAGAGATAATGAAGCGCATGCAAATCAAAGGCATCAAGGATGCTTACATCACCATGCACGCCGGCCTGGGCAACTTCAGAGAAATAGATGTCGAGGACTTGACCAAGCACAAAATGGATTCAGAGCAGATGATAGTCACTCCCGAGGCTGCTGACATCGTCAACAAAGCCAAGGACAGCGGGCGCAGGATTTGCGCCATAGGGACTACTGTAATCAGGGCTACTGAGACTGCGGCGGGGACCGAGGGTCACCTGAAGCCATACGAGGGGTGGACGAACAAGTTTATTTTCCCGCCTTACGATTTCTCTGTTGCCACGTGCATGGTGTCTAATTTCCAATTGCCGCTATCGACCTTGCTTATGATAGTATCGGCCTTCGGCGGCTACGATTTCATCATGGATGCCTACAACGTAGCTTTGGAAGGCGACTACAAGTTCGGCACTTACGGCGATGCCATGCTGATTCTCAATGATTGACCGCCACGCCTCCAAACCTATGGCGGCCTACGTCGGCTTGGGCTCAAACCTTGGCGATAAGCGGGCAAACATAGCCCTTGCCGTACGCATGTTAGGGGAAAAGGCTGGGAAAGTAGTATGCCTGTCATCGTTTTATGACACTGACCCGTGGGGGTTCGAATCGCAAAACCGCTTTGTCAATGCTGCCTTGCGCATTGACACGATGTTGACGCCGGCCGCCCTGCTTGCGACGGCCAAGGAGATAGAGCGGACAATGGGCAGGATGCAGAAGACTCACGGGGGCGTTTACCGCGACCGCACCATCGACATCGACATATTGTTGATCGAGGGGGTTGCAATTAACACACCCGAACTGACAATCCCGCATCCCCTGATGCATATGCGTGAGTTCGTACTTAGGCCGTTGGCAGAGATAGCTCCTGACCTTGTCGTTCCGGCAACTGGCAAAACAGTATCAAGTAGCCTGGCGCTGCTGGGTTAATGCCCCAAAAGGCAAAAAATAGTTATAAAAATAAAAACCGGCGGGCAAGCCGGGCATCATGTAACGGCAAATTCATATATTTGCCGGACAAAATAGTTGTGGAAAGATTTGAGCAGATTGCAACCACACAAAAAAATGCTAAACCGCAAGGCTCGAAAAGCCTCACATATAGCAGCAACCTGCATCAATTCCCCCAACTGTTTTGATTATTGTTTAACAAACCATTTCAAAAATCGTTTGTATTATGGGATATTTGTTCACATCAGAATCAGTTTCTGAAG
Source organism: uncultured Bacteroidaceae bacterium (assembly GCA_964635525.1). Classification (GTDB taxonomy): domain Bacteria; phylum Bacteroidota; class Bacteroidia; order Bacteroidales; family Bacteroidaceae; genus Avibacteroides. The sequence continues at coordinate 2,659 of CAZWPW010000006.1, read as the reverse complement.
GCCATCCCGACAAAGTGGCCGACCAGATTTCGGATGCAGTGCTTGACGAACTGCTTGCCTATGACCAATCATCAAAGGTGGCCTGTGAAACGTTGGTCACTACGGGACAAGTGATAATTGCCGGCGAAATAAAGTCGCAAGCGTATGTCGACCTGCAAGAAGTGCCAAGGCGCGTGATAAACCGCATTGGCTACACTAAAAGTGAATACATGTTCGAAGGGAACTCGTGCGGAGTACTCTCGTCAATACATGAGCAAAGCCCTGACATCAACCGTGGGGTTGAACGGGAAGATTTGATGGATCAAGGGGCTGGTGACCAAGGCATGATGTTCGGCTACGCTACCAATGAAACAGAGAATTACATGCCGCTGCCGCTTCACCTGGCGCACCGCATACTGTGGGTGCTATCGCAAATCCGCCGCGAGAGGAAGTTTATGAAGTATTTGCGTCCAGATGCCAAGAGTCAAGTCACGGTGGAGTACGACGACAACAACCGCCCAGTAAGGATAGCCACTATAGTTGTCTCAACGCAGCACGACGAGTTCATTCTCCCGGCAAACGACACCCCGGAGGCGCGGGAAAAGGCTGATGCCGAAATGCACGAGAAGATAATGCATGACGTGATTGAGATACTTATCCCGCGCGTGAAATCGTTGATAACCGACGAGAAAGTCTTCAAGCTCTTTGATGCTGACACAAAGTACCTTGTCAATCCCACGGGCAGGTTTGTTATTGGGGGACCGCATGGCGACGCCGGGCTGACAGGCCGCAAAATCATAGTCGACACATACGGCGGAAAGGGAGCGCACGGCGGGGGAGCCTTCTCTGGCAAAGATCCAAGCAAAGTCGACCGCAGCGCGGCTTATGCAGCGCGCCACATCGCCAAGAACCTTGTTGCCGCAGGGGTGGCAGATGAACTGCTCGTGCAAGTGTCGTACGCCATAGGCGATGCGCATCCGGTGAGCATCTACGTCAATACATACGGCACAAGCCATGTCGCATTGGCCGATGGCCAAATAGCCGAAAAGATAAGGCAAATCTTTGACCTGCGTCCCCGCGCCATTGAGGAGAGGTTGAAATTGAGGAATCCAATCTACGAGGAAACGGCTTCTTACGGACACATGGGACGAACCCCGCGAACAGTGGTCAAGGAGTTCAACTCACGGTACATGGGAAAGAAAACTATTGAAGTCGAATTGTTCACGTGGGAGAAACTCGACTACGTCGACAAGGTCAAAGAGTGCTTCGGCATCTGAAGCTAGGCACTGGCTAAACTTTCAAGATTTGCAAAGCGCGTGTGCACGGAGCCCCGTGCAGCGCGCTTTTTGCAATGCCGCTTTTGCGTCTGCATTCATCCGTCAAGACATGCCCCGAACAGCCCTTTGCACAAATCGGCCGTTGCCAACTCCTCATACACCTTTACCCATCGTTTTGCATATTCCCTGTTGTAGTCGTTGGGCTTGAGCACTTTGCCGCCAGTTGCCACCAAATCAATGTCTATTCGCACTATGCCTTTTGCTTTGTCACCGGGCTTCCTGCCCGTCATGGTTTCGACCGCCTTGCAGATGCTTATTATTTCAGTTGCTGTCTTGTCGCTGGCAACGATAAGGCTTTTGTTGACGAATGGCGGGCTTTGTGGCATGCCGATGGCCTTCGATAACACAACGTCGCTGCTGGTACAGTGCGTGAAGAAACGGCGCAAATGCGATTCAGCGGCTGCGATGTTATCTGTGCTGCCAGTGTTTGACCCCATGATGATAAGATGTTTCTCCATCTTAGTTTTGCCAGTTTGCCATGCTATGCGCGGCAAGATAGCGAAATAATCATTCATGCTTGCATTCACCATGGCTCTTGGCCTGTTATTTTGCCGCTGCGTCAAATGAATCACCTTGCGGGATAGCAGTTCACGCCGCATGCACAAGGCAAATGTTTGCAAATAAACCCGTAATAGAGTAAGTTTGCAAAAGCTTTTAAAGCAAAACAAACTTGATGATGAGGACAATAGGTATCATCCCTGCCAGATATGCATCCACGCGCTTCCCAGGCAAACCTTTGGCAATGCTCGCCGGCAAGCCCTTGGTGAGGAGGGTTTACGAGCGTGTCTCGGCCTTGTTCGACTGCACGGTAGTTGCCACTGACGACAGTCGTATAACAGAAGTGGTCAAAGGTTTTGGAGGAAAGGTTGTTATGACCTCATCCGCGCACAAGAGCGGGACTGACAGGTGCTGCGAGGCTTTGGGTTTGGCAGGGGGAGAGTTTGACGTTGTTGTCAATGTGCAGGGCGATGAGCCGTTTGTGGCAGAGCCGCAAATAACCGCCCTTCTGTCTTGTTTCGATGATGACACGACTGACATAGCCACTTTGGTCAGGCCTTTCTCCGCTTCCGACGGCTTGGCGGCACTTGAAGACCCCAACTCCCCGAAGGTGGTTGTTGATTCGCGTATGAATGCAATATATTTCAGCCGTTCGGTAATTCCCTATCTGCGCGGATGCGAAAAGGAACGATGGCTTTCAGAACGGACATATTACAAGCACATCGGCCTTTATGCGTATCGTCCAGACGTGTTGAAGCAGATAACTTCACTGCCTGAATCGCCCCTCGAAAAAGCCGAATCGCTAGAACAGTTGAGGTGGATAGAGAATGGATACAAGATAAAAG
>CAZWPW010000005.1:0-25842 GCA_964635525.1 uncultured Bacteroidaceae bacterium | reverse complement strand
AACACATTTATTAATCAAATTCGCCGCAAATTTATGATGTTTGGCTTAAACAGCAAAGGCATCGGAGGAATTTTTATTGTTGGTGGGAATAGCTTAGCCGTTAACTGCCGTCTATATGCTGTTTGGTGTTACGTGCGTTTTGGGTATCTTTGAGCGTCAGTTAAGTCAAAGCGTACGGTTAGATGAGTACTGTGATATATCCCTCCCCTATTTTCGGCCCCGTGGAGAGCCGTCGTTTAGGCATTTCGTTGGGTATAAACCTGATGCCTGGAGACGGAAAGATATGTTCTTTTGACTGCATATATTGCGAGTGCGGCTTCAACAAAGATTTCCGTCCTCGCCTTCCCCGCCCTACTCGTGCCCTTGTCAAGGCTCGTTTAGAGGAGAAGCTGCATGCGATGCGTTCGGCAGGCCGCCTGCCTGACGTGATAACTTTTGCAGGGAACGGTGAGCCGACGTCCCATCCTGAGTTTGCCGGCATTGTAGACGACACTATTGCGCTGCGTGACAGCCTCTGTCCGGAGGCGAAGGTCGGGGTGCTGAGCAACTCGACTTTCATCGGCAGGGAGGATGTTTTCGAGGCTTTGCTTAAGGTTGACAGCAACATCCTCAAGCTTGACACTGTCAACGAGGGGTATATCAATCTTGTTAACCGCCCTGTTTGCCGTTATAACGTACGTGAGACGATAGAGCAGATGAAACGCTTCGAGGGGCGACTCATTATCCAGACTATGTTCATGCGGGGCAGTTTTGAAGGTAAAAGCGTCGACAACACCGGAGATGCTTACATCTTGCCTTGGATCAGCGCGGTTAAGGAGATTAACCCCCGTCAGGTGATGATATACACCATTGCCCGCGACACTCCTGCTAACGGACTAATGAAGGCAACACCAGCAGATTTAGACCGCATTGCCGCCATGCTCCGTGCCGAGGGATTGGACGTGTCGGTGTCATACTGAGCTTGCTTTGCCTTTTTCGCTTTCCCTATTGACTTTGTTCTTGTTGTTTTGATGCCATAAAAACTATGCCGGGCGTTTGCCCGGCATAGCTATCTATCGCGTTAAAGAGTTTACTTTATCACAACTTTGCTTGTTTTCGCGTCGCTGCCCTTTTGGGTCTTAACTACGTAAACGCCCTTTGCATGGCCGTTGGATTGTGCTGTTCCTTCGCTGTCCTTGAGCGTGTCAACGAGTTTGCCGTCAACGGTATATATCTCTGCCTTGTCGAAGCTGCCGAGTATTACTATGCTCGCGTCTAGGCCGAATACTTTGATGTCTTCTACTTGAGATGCAACTTCGCATATACCCGAGCCTGCCGTAATGACGTTCGAGGCCTTGATGGCATTGTACACTACACAATCAAAGACATTGCTTGTGTTCATGCTTGAGATGAATGCCACTACGTTGACATTGTCAAGGTTTACCGGGGTTGAGCCGTAGTATTGCGCGTAGGTTCCGGTTATGGAAGTTTTTATGTCCCATGCTGTTTCAAACTCGTAGGTTCCATCGGCATTCTGCGTGAAACTTGAGCCGTAGTAGCCTGTCAACACCTCACGGAGAGTTTGGTTGTGCGTCCACGTTCCTGTATAACCGCTTTGGCTGGTAGTTTCTATGCCATCTTCAGTTATGAATATATTAATCACCAGGTTATCTTTGAATGTGAGCTTGTTTTCCCCTGTTACTTTGATGTTTAGCTTGTTGTTCTCCTCGTCATGGGTAGTTTCCAAGTTTATTGTCACGAAGTTGGGCCAAGTGATTTGGTCATCGAATGCCTCAACAAGAGCGGAAGAGCTTGGATAAAACACTATCCCATCATAGCCGCTTGATGAATAAAACTTGCGTCCCACCATTACTCCTTGTGCAAAAGTGGTGGAAGAATTGTAGAAGAACGGATACATTAACAGGCTATAATCAATAGTGTACGCGTCATAATAGTATGCTGAGTGGTGGTCGGCCCTGATGATGTTATAGTTAGAGTATGATGACAACATGCTTTCAATATTGTTTTCGGCAGTTTGGGAAGCAGTGCTTATTTCTGTCGTGAACTTTTCGAGCAGTATTCCCCTTTCTTCACTGAACTGCGTTCCATCTTTGTAAACAATGAATTTCCCAGATGCGCTGTTGTCATCGGGGGTTGATTCAGTTAGCGTTTCGTCTTGTGCTGCCAGGGTTATTGTGACATTCCTTTCTTCTATATCATCAGTTGCTGTAAATGGCCCGAATTCATCGATAGTGATGTAGTAGTTTTTATTCGGCTCCACTGTTCCATTTACTTCAATCGTTTCAATTCCTTCTTCGCTATCAACCGCCAGCATTAGGCCAGAGACACTTCCGACACCAGCGTTAGTGAACCAGAGTATAGCCGTTGTGTATTCACCGTTCTTAGCGAATGCAGGGACTTCGAGCTTTGTAACGCTCAGGTCTATTATTTTTACTTCTCCGTCGTATTCAACCAAGCCATATATTTGCAGTCCCCCGTATGATTGCTCCCAAGTTATTTCGCTATATACGCCATCATCTATTCGGTACAAGAATGAAGAGTCCCAACCTGCACCTGATCCTGAATTTCCTATTGGGTAATATCCTGCATCGGTTGTTCCTTCATAACCAATGTAGAATTGTTCGCCGGTTAAAGTGTATGGAATATCAAGCGTCACTTCATGCCATCCGTAGCCGGTAGTGCCTGTTTGTGAAGTGATAAATTCTCCGGTCTTTGATTCGGAAACATATACTGTCAAGTCATTCATCCCGCTCTGCAAGGCATAGCCTATTGCCACTAATTCTCCACCTATCAACTGTTGTATGACATCGTAATTGACTACTATTCCTGCCCTGCACTGAAACGAGTTGATCGATCCGAACCCGTATATTTCATTATCTGTCGTAACCCTAAGCGTGTAGGTGTTTGTTTCTGCCGTTGCTTGAGGTGACGATAATTTGCCGGCGTTTTCTGCTCGTGCTTCTGGTTGTTGCACATTCTTGAACGGCATGTTCTCGTCAGCCGTGAATACGATGCTTTGCCGGTTTTCCTGTGTTGCGTTATCAAATTTCTTCAACTCCACAACTTGCGCTGCCAATCCCATCGGGATTGATGCCATAAGGGCCAATGCGAGTAAATTTTTCATTATCATAATAACATTTGGTTGTGTATAATTTAGGGTGCATAAAGCAAGTCTACTGACCTCATAGTTTTGTAAAAAATCGTCTTAAAGATAAGCACTACAACGCATATTCATGACAAAATCTTAAGGGAGTTTTACAGAGACCTCTATTGACCTTGTTTTTGTTGGTTTGATGCCATAAAAAAACTATGCCGGGCTGTTGCCCGGCATAGCTATCTATTGCGTTAAGGAATTTACTTAATCACAACTTTGCTTGCTTTCGCGTCGCTGCCCTTTTGGGTCTTGACTACGTAAACACCCTTTGCATGGCCGTTGGATTGTGCTGTTCCTTCGCTGTTCTTGAGCATATCAACGAGTTTGCCGTCAACGGTGTATATCTCCGCTTTGTCGAAGCTTCCGAGTATTACTATGTTACCATCAAGGCCGAATACTTTGATGTCTTCTACTTGCGATGCAACTTCGCCTATGCCCGAGCCAGCTGTAAAGAGGTCATCTGAAGCCTTGACAGCGTTGAATACATGGCAATCGAACACATCACTTGTGTTCATGTTTGAGATGAATGCCACAACGTTGACATTGTCAAGGTCAACCGGAGTTGAGCCGTAGTAATACGAGTAGGTTCCGCTTATGGAAGTTTTGATGTCCCATGCTGTTTCAAACTCGTAGTTTCCATCGGCATCCTGCGTGAAGCTCGAGCCGTAGTAGCCTGTCAACACCTCACGGAGAGTTTGGTTGTGTGTCCACGTTCCAGTATAACCGCTTTGGCCAGTTGTTGTTATGCCGTCTTCAGTTATGAACACATTCATCACCAAGTTATCTGCGAGAGTGTATTTGTTTTGACCTGTGACTTTGATGTTGAGTTTGTTGTTGTCCTCGTCGTATGTAGTTTCCAAGTTCATTGTCACGAAGTTGGGCCAAGAGAGTTGGTCATCGAATGCCTCAACAAGAGCGGTAGAGCTTGGATAAAACACTAAGCCTTCGTAACCATTTGATATATAAAATGTGCGTCCTACCATCACACCTGGTGCGAATGAGCTATAAGAGTTGTAGAAGAACGGATACATATCAGAGCTGTAATCTATCGTGTACGCGTCATAATAGTATGCTGCGTGGTGGTCGGCCCTGATGATATTATAGTTGGAGTAAGAAGGCAACACGTTTTGGATATATGTTTCACCTGTCGGGCAATAAGGACACATTTCTGTAGTGAACTTTTCGAGGAGTATTCCCCTTTCTTCACTGAACTGCGTTCCATCATTGTAAATGATGATTTTCCCTGATGCGCTGTTGTCGTCGGGATTAGCTTCAACAAGCGTTTCGTCTAATGCATTCAGGGTTACTGTAATGTTTCTATATTCTATATCATCAGTTGCAGTAAATGGCCCGAGTTCATCTATTGTGATGTAGTAGCTGTTGCTCGGCTGCACAGTTCCATTGACTTGAAGCGTTTCTGTTCCTTCTTCGCTTTCTATTGTCAGCGTGAGACCGGTAACGCTTGTGAGGCCAGCGTTCGTGAAATAGAGTGTTCCCGTTGCAGCCTCTCCGCTCTTAGCGAATGTAGAAACACCGAGTCCTGTAACAGTCAGTTCTATTGTTGTTATTTCCCCTTCGTATTCAACCAATCCATAGACTTGAAGTCCACCGTATGATGAAGACCAACTTAATTCGTAATATGAGCCATAATAGAGTTGGTAACAGAATGAAGAGTCCCAACCTGTATCGTAGTATGAAACTCCTATTGGGTATTCACCTGCTGCTACTGTTGCTTCATATCCAATGTAGAACTGTTCGCCAGTCAAGGTGTACGGTGTGTCAAGCGTCACTTCATTCCATCCTGAGGTTGTAGTGCCAGTTTGTGAAGTGACAAAATCTCCGGTTTCTGATTCAGATACGAACACTGTCAGGTCACTCATCCCACTTCCTATGCCGTAGCCTATTGCAACTAACTGTCCACCAGTTAACATTTGTATTTGTTCGTAATTAACTACTATTCCTGCCCTTATCGTGGCTGTAGAACTAAATCCTAACCCGTATATATAATCATCTTCCGTAGCCCTAAGCGTGTAGGTAGTTGTTTCGGCCGTTGCTTTAGGTGATTGTAATTTGCCGGAGTTTTCTGCTACTGTCACTGGCAGTTGCACTTTCTTTAACGGCAGGTTGTCGTCAGCCGTGAATACGATGCTTTTCTGCGTGTCCTGTGTTGTGTTGTCTACTTTCTTCAATTCTACAACTTGCGCTGCCAATCCCATCGGGATTGATGCCATAAGCGCCAAAGCGAGTAAATTTTTCACATTCATAATTACATTCCTTTAATTAACAATTATTTAACTAACACTTTCTTTACTATTTTGTTGCCATTGGTTGAGGTTTTCACCTTAACTATGTACATTCCTTTAGGCAAAGAGGAGGCATCGATAACATTCACTGTCACCGGTATGTTTTTGACTTGCATGCCTGACAATGAATATACTTCAGCTCCGATGTTTGTTCCTTCGATGTATATGTTACCTCCATACGAGTACACTTTGCAGTCCTCGGTTGCTTGTTTTTCAACTCCGCTGACATATCCTCCTATTTCGCATGTGTTTACGTTTATCACTTCGCAGTCAAGGTAGTTCGATGTGTTGAAGTTAGCCACGAAAGCCACGACGTTGATGTTTTCGTCATTTACAGCTATCGGGCCGCCTGGGAGAGCTGAATCGCCTCCGTAACCTTGTATTGATTCAGGTATCGTCACAGTGTATGTTTTTTCAAAATACCCTGCTTCCGTATCTAATTCGTCTCCTGTCGGGCCGGTAACGAATACACGCATTACATGGTTGTGCTCGTAGTTATAAATTAACCCTGAGGAGCTGTTTTGCCAGTTTATCAGTCCGTCTTCTGTCAGCCATACGTGCAAAGTCGGGTATCCAGTCAACGGCAAGTATTTTGTTCCGCTTACTGTTATTTTAAGTTCGCGTGTAGCACTGTCATATTCAGTGTCTATACCTATTGAAGTGAAGCAGTCGTTTTGCAAACGCGAATAAACCATTGATCCCGGATCATAGCTCAACACGTTGAACATTACCGATGACCCTCCGAACGTGTCACGGTCAATCATCATTTGCGGCGCGCCTGTCATGCCGAAGAAAGAAGCATACTCTATACTTGTCTGCAAAGCGTAATAGTCGTAGTAATTTCCTTTGTAGACATGGTGTGCTACGATAACTGCTTTATCTGCTACATTCCATTGATTCAAATAAGTGTCCAAGTGGTCGTTTACTTCTGCGCAGTACGAGCATTCCATTCCGGTGTAATCCTCTAAGAGGACTTTCTTGCTTACCGGCATGGTATAAATTATTATCGTTTTTGTTACCTCGTTGTTTGTGTCGTCAGTGTCTCCTTCAACTTCGAGCCTTGCGTAAACAGTATGTTCGGCTATGTCATCTTCCGCAATAGCCAACAGTATAGACGTTGTATCTGAAGCATTCGGTTCAACCGACCTGCCGGTAACGCTTACCTTTGTTTCATCACCACCGTCAACGCTGTAGTATATGTTATATTCATTTATCTCTGTTCCTCCGGTATTCCTTACTATTGGCCGCATAGTGAATTGTGCATTACTCATTGCCGATGTTGGCATGATGATGTCCATCAAGTTAGCCTCGGTACCCAAGGTGGCATCTCCAGACATAACTATTTGCAGGCTAAGCGCTCCAAAATCATAACAGTCAGTGTTGTTCCATCCTGCGTTGCCAATATTCGACCAACAAGCATTTTCATTGAAAGAGCTTCCATCGAACATTGCCGCAGAAACTTGCGTAGAATAATAGTATGTATAGCGGAAACCAACATAAAATGTATTTCCGTTTATTTCATAAGCGTTTTCTGTTGATACTTCATTCCAGCCGACAGTGCTTAAACGTTGGTTTTCGAGAGCATATTCATCGTCTCCATCAAGGTCTTCAGTGATGAAGATGCAAATGTCCCTCTTATATGAGTTGTTGAATGCTATCCTCACGGCGTTTATTACATTGCCTTGCAATTGCTGAGCAATTGATTCGGGTATGCAAATGGCAAAGGCAACATCTAAGCCTGATGTTGCAGATGTAACAAACAAATCTGAATAGGTATCTTCTAAGCAATACCCAAAAACATATTCATCTGCTTTAGGAGCTTTTGCAGTACCAGAAATCTTCTCGCCGAGGATCAATTCCTGCGAAAAGGCCGTAATGAAGCAAAGCAATGCAAATGAAACAGTCAAGTAGATTTTTTTCATGATAAAAGGTTTAATAGTATTACTTGTTCATAAGATGCAATGATACTAATAATTTTTATAGTAATATCTTTTTTGCGCCTTATTTTTCTATTTAGTTACTTTATTACACATTAATATGCAATTTTCAGAACTGCAACATGTATTTAGTATGCTATATTGCAAGACAAGGAAGACAATATAGAGCCAAGGCGTTTAACCTATTCCTCCATTCAAAAGACAGAATTTATCAAAGAAATCCCATATAACTATTCCAGCTGCTACTGATACATTAAGAGAATGTTTTGTGCCATATTGCGGTATTTCTATGCAAGCGTGGCAAACGTCAACAATTTCTTGCCTTACGCCTTTTACTTCGTTACCTAAAACAATTGCATAACGTTTGTTCCTTTCAGGAACAAAATCAGATAGTGCAATACTGTCTTCAGCCTGCTCAGCCGCAATAACATTATAGTTATTATCTTTCAACATACATACTGCATCAAGGGCATCAGGATAATATTCCCAATCTACAGTATCCTCCGCGCCCAATGCTGTTTTATGTATTTCAGGTTGAGGGGGAGTGGATGTTATTCCACAAAGTATAATTTTTTCTACCCTGAAAGCATCGCACGTCCTGAACACAGAACCCACGTTATGGAGGCTACGTATATTATCCAAGACAATTACAAGTGGTATCTTAGTTGACGATTTGAATTCTTCGGCAGTTAGCCTCTCAAGTTCCAAAACACTTAGCTTTCTCATCTATTACACAATGACGTTAATTTACCGTTGAAAAGTACTTGATAACACTTTAGTTTTATTTCATAAATACCTCTTGCAAATATTGGCATTATATCAGATATAAAAGCAAAGGCAGTAACAAAACCTTTTCTCAATAAACTTCATACTTGTATTCGACATGTTTATCACCATCAAATTGATGATACGGAGAAATAAAATATCAACATCAAAAAAGCAAACATAGGGTTACTAAAATCACATAGCTTCTGAATAACAGAACTTTCCGTAGATAGCAAAGTTAATAACATATTAGTTTTTTCATTCCATACGTTGAAATATCACAATTCAAACAAAGTGGCAAATTATTTTATAACAGTACTAACAAGCAATAATTATCATCATTTGATTTTTTACAAAAACAAAAATATTCTATTATTGTCACGTTATTAATCTGCTATATAAACCTTAATTTAAACTTATGGTTAAACAAGAATGGATTGAAAAAGGATACATAGACGAGCAAACAGGTCAAGCAGACTTAAAGAAAGCTATAAATGATCTGAAGGTTGAAAAGAAAGCGGTGATACTTGCCCATTATTACCAGCTTGGTGAAATTCAAGATATTGCCGACGTTGTTGGCGACAGCCTCGCTCTTGCACAATGGGCAACAACCACTGATGCAGAGATAATAGTAATGTGCGGGGTGCATTTCATGGGTGAAACGGCCAAGATACTTTTACCAACAAAGAAAGTTATAGTTCCCGACCTCAATGCAGGTTGTTCGTTAGCGAACAGTTGCGAAGCTGACAAGTTTGAAGAGTTCTTAAGCCATCATCCTGGTTCGACAGTCATAACATACGTGAACACTTCGGCGGCCGTAAAGTCTATGAGTGACATCGTGGTGACCTCAAGCAACGCATTGAAGATAGTAGAAAGCCTTCCTAAGGACGCTAAGATAGTATTCGGCCCTGACCGCAACTTGGGCAAATACATAATCAATCGCACTGGGCGAGACATGGTATTGTGGGATGGGGCTTGCCATGTGCATGACAGGTTTTCAAGCAAAAACATAATTGAATTGAAGAAGAAATACCCTGATGCTGCAGTGATAGCTCATCCTGAATGCTGTGAAGATGTATTGGCATTGGCTGACTTCACTGGTTCTACCTCTTCATTGTTGAAATACATCACTTCGCACGATAATGAAACTTTCATAGTTGCTACTGAATCAGGCATCTTGCATGAGATGAAAAAGCGTTGCCCTGACAAGAAGTTCATTATAGTTTCTACCAAGGAATGCAATGAGCAATGCAACGAATGCGAACACATGAAAGTCAACAATCTGCAAAAGCTATACAACTCGCTTAAATATGAATGGCCTCAAATTGAGGTAGACGAAAAGATACTGCAAAGGGCAGCCAAACCAATTGAAAGGATGTTGGAATTGTCAAAACAATAGGGTCTCTGACATAAGCGGCAAAACTATATCACAATGTATGGCCATTGCATGACGCGGTGGCCATTTTTGTTGTTAGTAAGATGTATAAAATAACGAATATCATTGATTATCAAACATAGTGGCTTATTATTAAATTTGTAGTATAAATAAAAAATAAGAGACTAACATTTCAATGTCAAAAGATATAGTCCTTACCCCGATGATGAAGCAGTACTTCGAATTGAAGTCCAAACATCCTGATGCGGTATTGCTTTTTCGTTGCGGGGATTTCTACGAAACATATTCAAAAGACGCAATCATTGCCTCAGAAATACTTGGCATAGCATTGACGCGTCGGGCGAACGGGAAAGAGAAAACAATAGAAATGGCAGGGTTTCCCCATCACGCGCTCGATACTTATTTGCCGAAACTCATAAGGGCGGGTAAAAGAGTCGCCATCTGCGACCAGCTTGAAGACCCCAAGTTGGCAAAGAAATTAGTAAAGAGGGGGATAACGGAACTTGTAACTCCTGGCGTATCGATAAATGACAATGTCCTAGACTATAAGGAAAACAATTTCCTGTGCGCTGTACACTTCTCGAGCCGGGACTTATGCGGTATATCGTTCCTTGACATATCCACCGGGGAGTTCCTGCTTTCGGAGGGAGGGTTGGATGAAATGGAAAAACTAATCAATAGTTTTTCACCAAAAGAAGTTCTCTATGAGCGCGGAAAAAAGGAACTGTTTGAGAAAACCTTCGGCAACAAATATATAACGTTTGAATTAGACGACTGGGTATTTACCGAGACAACTGCCATGGGGTTGCTCACTAAGCACTTCGAAGTGAATAATTTCAAAGGCTTCGGCGTTGAAAAACTTCACAACGGGATAATAGCCTCGGGTGCAATAATGGAATATCTGTTACAGACGCAGCACACAGAAATACGCCACATAACATCGCTACGACGCATTGAAGAGGACAAGCACGTCAGGCTTGACAAATTCACCATACGCAACCTTGAGCTGCTCTATGGCACGAATGAAGAGAGCATGACTTTGCTCGATGTCGTTGACAAAACTATCACCGCCATGGGAGCAAGGATGCTCAAAAGATGGATATTGTTCCCGCTGAAAGAACTCAAGCGTATAAATGACCGCTTGGAGGTGGTGGAATACTTCATGAAGAATGAGGTTCCAAGGATTACAATAGACGAGAACTTGCATCTGATAGCGGACTTGGAAAGGATAGTCTCGAAGATAGCTGCCGGGAGGATATCCCCGAGGGAAGTGGCGCAATTGAAAGTGGCCTTCAAAGCCATAGTGCCGATAAAGCAAGTATGCCATAACTCTGGAAATCAAAACCTCGTCGAACTGTCGGAAAGGCTTAATACATGTTCGTCGATTTGCGCAAGGATAGAAAAGGAATTGGTTGACGACCCGCCGTTGCTTACCAATAAAGGAGGAATTATAAGGCAAGGAGTGGATGCCGAACTTGATGAATTGCGGGCTATAGCCTACTCAGGCAAAGACTATCTGTTGCAGCTGCAAAACCAAGAAATGCAGCGCACAGGCATATCAAGCCTGAAGGTGGGTTTCAACAATGTGTTTGGGTATTATATAGAAGTGCGGAACACGCACAAGGACAAAGTTCCAAGCAATTGGATAAGGAAACAAACGCTCGTCAACGCCGAACGGTACATAACGGAAGAGCTTAAGGATTATGAAGAGAAAATCCTCGGCGCGGAAGAGAAAATAGTAATAATAGAAAACCGTATTTACGCCGAACTCGTTTCAGCATTGTCAGAATACATTCCTGTAATACAAACCAACGCCAGCACAATAGCAGCAATCGACTGCCTGGTGTCATTCTCAAAGGTAGCCGCCGAGAACGGGTACGTGCGCCCGGAACTCACGGAAAATGATGCCATAGACATAAAGCAAGGCCGCCATCCGGTAATAGAAAAACAATTGCCCTTCGGGGAAAGTTTTGTCCCCAATGATGTTTACCTCGACACCGAAACGCAGCAGATAATAATAATCACCGGCCCCAACATGGCGGGAAAATCGGCTTTGCTCCGCCAAACGGCATTGATAGTCCTCATGGCGCAAACAGGCTCGTTCGTGCCGGCAAGCAGTGCTAAAATAGGATTAGTCGACAAGATATTCACACGCGTGGGCGCAAGCGACAACATATCGCTGGGAGAATCAACTTTCATGGTCGAGATGAACGAGGCCGCAAGCATCATGAACAATGTTTCGCAGCGAAGCCTCATACTATTCGACGAACTGGGCAGGGGAACATCTACATACGACGGCATCTCGATAGCGTGGGCCATAGTCGAATACCTGCACGAAAACGCCAGGGCGCACCCAAGGACATTGTTCGCAACGCACTACCACGAGCTGAACGAGATGGAAAAAGCATTCAAACGAATCAAAAACTTCAACGTTGCAGTCAAGGAAATAGACAACAAAATCATTTTCATGAGGAAATTCGTTCCAGGCGGCAGCGAGCATTCATTCGGAATACACGTGGCAAAGATGGCGGGAATGCCCAAAACCATTGTAAATCGAGCAACCGAAATACTTGCCAAACTCGAGGGTGGGAATGAGAAAAACAATATCTCGAACCGCGAAAGCTTGGCCGCAAACCATGCGCAGCATCAAAACATGCAATTGAACTTGTTCCAGCTTGACGACCCTCTTCTCGAAAGCCTGCGCGATGAAATTATAGGCCTCAACGTCGAAAACATGACACCAATCGAAGCGCTGAACAAACTCAACGAACTCAGGGCAAGGCTGAAATAAAACGTCTTATACAGGGGATTCCCCAAACCTTATTTCCCGAAACATATCCCGATGCGCCGGGCTTGTGCTACGAGGTCATTGTCTTCAGTGATGAGTTTGAGCTTGTCGTGTACTTCCTCAAGCGAGGTTGAGGTTATATTTCCTCCTTTGAGGCAAACCATTCTCCCGAAGTTGTTTTTGGCGACAAGTTCGGCTGCATGCGTCCCCATCCTCGTTGCAAGGATTCTGTCGTAGCTGCTTGGCGCACCCCCGCGTTGGACGTATCCTAAGACGGTCTGCCTTGTTTCTATGCCGGTTTCCGATTCTATTTCCCCGGCAATGTATTCGCCGGCTTTTCTGTTGTCCTTGGTTCTTATGCCCTCGGCGGCAACCACTATCGTGTGCGTGTGGCCTCTTTTGAACCTGTCGAGGATGACCTTGCTGATGGTTTTGATGTCATATTCAAACTCCGGGACGAGAATGATGTCTCCCCCGCCGGCTATTCCAGAGTAGAGTGCTATCCACCCGGCCTTGTGCCCCATTACTTCGATCACCATGACGCGCCTGTGCGAGCTTGCCGTCGAGTGCAGCCTGTCAATGGCCTCTGCCGCTATGCCCACGGCCGTGTCGAAGCCGAAAGTCTGGTCGGTGCCCCACACGTCGTTGTCGATGGTTTTTGGCACGGTGATGACGTTCAACCCTATCTGCGATAGTTTGTAGGCAGACTTCTGCGTGCCGTTACCCCCGATGCAGACAATGGCGTCGATGCCTATCCGCATTACGTTATCGAGTATTTTCCACGCCCTCTCTTTGTTTTCCGCCTCGCTTAATTTCTTTTTGAAAGGCTTTTCGCGAGATGTTCCAAGAATTGTCCCGCCAGAGTTGAGCAACCCCGAAACCGACATTGACGTGAGCGGTTCTGTAGAGCCGTCAAGCAGGCCATTGAAGCCCCCGTGGATGCCGATAACTTCCATGCCGTAGCAATTGATTGCAGCCTTGCAAACACCCCTGATGGTGGCGTTGATGCCAGGGCAGTCGCCCCCGGAAGTAAGTATGCCTATTTTCATGTGCAGCTTTGTTGGTGAGGTTTATGCAAAATTAGCAAAAAAGCACTCAAGGAGGTAACCTCAAGTGCTTTGCTTGCTTGTCATCTCATCGAGAGATTCATTTAGTATACTTCCCCCAATCGGTGTTGCGCATGTCACCCGAAGAGAGGAACTCGGCATGCATGGCCAATGCGCCGGGCAGGTGCGTCGGCATATGGCCTTTGCCCGCTATCTTCAGATAATCCCACAACAGTTGCTTGTAGTCGGGGTGGGCGCAGTTCTCAATGATGGCCTCGGCACGTTGCTTTGGGTCTTTGCCTCTCAAGTCGGCAACGCCCTGTTCGGTCACCATGATGTTCACGTCATGCTCGGTGTGGTCGGTGTGCGACACCATCGGGACGATAGAACTTATCTTTCCGTCCTTGGCAACCGACGGGCATGTGAATATCGATATGAAAGCGTTGCGGGTGAAATCGCCCGAGCCGCCGATGCCGTTCATCATCTTTGTCCCGCTGATGTGCGTGGAGTTCACATGGCCGTATATGTCGGCCTCTATTGCGGTGTTTATGGTTATCAGGCCTAACCTCCTGATGATTTCCGGGTTGTTCGATATTTCCGAAGGCCTGAGCAGCAGCTTGTTATGGAAGAAGTCCATGTTCGAATAGATCTCGTCCAAGCATTCATTGCTTACTGACAGAGAGCAGGTGCTGCCGAATTTGATGCGCTCGTCCTTCATCAGGGCTATGACCGAGTCTTGGATCACTTCGGTGTACATCTCGAATGCCGGTATTTCCTTGTTTGCACCCAGCGCGCCTAACACGGCATTTGCCACGTTGCCCACGCCCGATTGCAAGGGAAGGAACGTCGAGGGGATGCAGCCCGCCTTCATGTCGGCTGCTATGAACTCTGCAACGTTCAGGCCGATTTTGTCGGTCACCGGGTCGGCAGGCGTGAAGCCGCGCGACTCGTCGGGCTTGTCGGTCTCTACTATGCCGGCAATTTTCGCAGGGTCGACTTGCAAGTATTCCATGCCAATCCTGTCGCTCGGCTTGTAAACTCGTATCTCTTTCCTGTAAGGTGGATCCTCAGGTTCATAGAGGTCATGCAACCCTTTTATTGACTTGCTGTGGGCCTTGTTGAGTTCAACAATCACCGTGTCGGCCAGCCTTGCTATGGTAGGCGAAATGCCCACGCCGGTGGTCAAGTATATCTTCCCGTCGTCGGTGACGTCGCACGCCTCTATCACGGCAACGTTGAGCTTTTTGCCCATGAAGCCGTAACGCATCTCCTGCGCCATATGCGACAGGTGCAGGTCGGCAAATGCTACCCCGCCGGAGTTCAACGCCTTCCTTAACTCGCCGTTAGTCTGGTAAGGGGTGCGGAACCCGATAGCATTGGCCTTTGAAAGCTCCCCGTCAATAGATTCGCCCGTAGAGGCACCGGTAAAGACGTTAATCTTGAAAGGATTGCCTTTCGCATGCTCCTCCTCGGCTATCCTTGCCAATGCAACCGACACTGATTTGGGAGAACCCGCCGGGGTGAAACCCGAGAAGCCGACGTTGTCACCGTGCTTGATCAATGACGCGGCCTCTTTGTCTGTAATGAATTTTAATGCCATACCAAGAAGTTTCTTTTGTTGAATATTGTTTATAGATATAGATGCTGTTTGTATTCACTAATTTCCAACAAAGATATAAGTTTGCCGAAACCAAGCCAAAAAACAATGTTTTTACGGCGAACAACGGGCGGATTTTGACTTTAACGCAGCCGCTTAGTGCTCTTTATTGAAACAAATCCCTTGTTTTACCCTGCCGAAAGAGTGCAATTTAAGGAGTATAGCGGGCAGAGAAAGCAATCAAAAGTACTTGAACCACACTACCGCGCCCCAGATGCAAAGCATGCCGAACATGAACGACATGAACCAGGCCGTCCTCCTGCGCTGCATACCGATGATGCGGAGGATAATGAAACCCTCGACGACCCAAACAGCAACGCTCGCCAAGCAATACAGAAGAACCGACTGCTGCGCCGTGAGCATCAAAGCTCCGCCGGCAAGGATAGCTCCGTTGCGCCCGGCGAAGGCACCGATGTTAAGGAACATCTCAGTCTGCTGCTTGTCCTTGGCATCGAATATCATGCTCAGGGGAGAAAAGCAGACGACAAACATGAACCACGGCACGAGCGTGGCGGCATAATCGCCTATAGCCCGCCATTCCTCGCCAAGAAGGAAGCCGAACAAAGGTCGCCCGCCGAGCATCACAACCGCGAAACCGGTAGCTGACAACAACCCGCAGAAACGCAGTATCCCCCATGCGAACTCACGCGTCTTGCCGGCCTCCCAAATCGACGACTTCTTGTAAAAAACCTGCCCTATGGTGCTTGCCAACAGCGTCACGGGAAGGTAAAGCATCGTCGTCGTCATAGTGAAGTAACCTACTTCACCCCGGTCGTAAAACAAGGCAAGCAGAATCAGGGGCAAATTAGTTGACATTGAGTTCAAAAGAGCCGAAGGAAGCACGAACTTCGGGAAGTTCAAGTAACGCCGCGCCGCACGTGACATGCTCTTGCGTGTGACCATACGTAGACGGGCATCCCGCACAAAGCGCAAAGCCAAAGCGCAACCCCCGGCAACGCCTGCCAAGGCGCCCCAAACAAGACCGCCGGAGCGGGGAAACAACGCAAGAAGAACGCGGGAAACGGCTTGGATGACGTTCTTCGCAACGTTGGACGCGGTAATCGAACGGTAACGCTCATGGTAGTTCAACAGGTAAAGCAAAACCTGGTAGCCCGCTGACAAGAAAACGAAAGCAGGCAGCACATGCTTGTAGGGGATGCCGCTGACGTAGTTGGAGGGAAGAAGGTCGGAAACGAAGCCTGTTACCCACAACAGCAAACAGAACGCAGCAGAGATGCAAACCGACAGAACAGAGAGCGACAAGGCTTCGCGCTCGCCCCTGGCACGCACTATGGCGATGTCGTAACGCCCGGAGGCAACCACAATCAATATTCCCGCGTAGTTGATGAACACCCCGAGGTCGCCGAAATCGCCCGGAGCGTAAAGCCGAGACAGGACGAACGACATCCCGAAAGGGATAAGCACCGAAGCCAAAGCCCCAACGCCCAATGTCATGATAGGGCTCAACACCTCCGATCTGCCAACCAAACCTTTCAAGCCGAACATGCCTACAAATCAGTCAAGTGCCGCAAGATACGCAAAAAACGCCGCTCTGTCGACCGGGCAGCATCTGCAGGGGGAGGCAAAATGCCCCGGCGCATTCGTCATTGCTGTGCTATGATGAGGTAGTAGTTTTTCTTTCCTTTTTGCGCTATGATGAATTTTCCTTGCAGGAGGTCTGCTTTGGTTATGCTTTGTTCGTGGTTAGTCAGTTTTTCTTTGTTGATTGAGACGCCCCTGTTTTGCACGAGCTTTCGCATCTCCCCTTTCGAGTTGAATACTTTCGTGTGCTGCGCCAGCAGGTCGGCAGCTTTAGCCCCTTGTTCGAGTACCGCCATGGGTACGTTGAATGTAGGCACACCTTCGAATACGTCGAGGAGTGTCTTTTCGTCGAGCTGGCGGAGGCTTTCCGCTGTGGCGTTGCCGAAGAGTATTGCCGATGCCTCGGCTGCTTTTTCGAGTTCGCCCCGTGAGTGCACCATTGCGGTTGTTTCTTCTGCGAGTTTCTTTTGCAGTATCCTAAGGTGCGGTGCTTCAGAGTGTTCTGCTATGAGCGACTCGGTTTCGTCCTTGCCGAGGAGGGTGAATATCTTTATGTACTTTGCAGCGTCCTCGTCGCTTGTGTTGAGCCAGAACTGGTAGAATTTGTACGGCGTTGTGCGTTT
Organism: uncultured Bacteroidaceae bacterium; assembly: GCA_964635525.1. GTDB lineage: Bacteria > Bacteroidota > Bacteroidia > Bacteroidales > Bacteroidaceae > Avibacteroides. Next base: position 8,631 of record CAZWPW010000005.1, on the reverse strand, counting down.
CGGGTCGAGCCATACGTTGCCTGTTTCTGTCTTGCCGAATTTGCCTCCGTCGGCTTTGGTTATTAGCGGGCAGGTCAGGGCGTAGGCTTCTTGCGCGAGCGTTCTCCTGATTAGTTCCGTTCCGGTTGTTATGTTTCCCCATTGGTCCGAGCCTCCCATTTGCAGCTTGCAACCCATGTTTTTGTATAGGTGCAGGAAGTCGTAGGCTTGCAGCAGCTGGTATGTGAATTCGGTAAACGAGAGGCCGTCGCGCGCTTCCCCGCTGAGGCGTTTCTTGACGGAGTCTTTTGCCATCATGTAGTTGACGGTGATGTGTTTTCCCACTTTCCTGGCGAAGTCGAGGAACGTGAAATCTTTCATCCAGTCGTAGTTGTTGACGAGTTCCGCCTTGTTTGGGGCATCGCTGTCGAAGTCGAGGAACTTGGCGAGTTGCTTTTTAATGCACTCTTGGTTATGGCGAAGCGTCTCTTCGTCGAGAAGGTTGCGCTCGGCTGATTTGCCCGAGGGGTCGCCTATCATGCCGGTTGCGCCTCCCACGAGTGCTATTGGCTTGTGTCCGCATTCTTGGAAGTGTTTGAGCATCATGATGCTCACCAAGTGCCCTATATGAAGTGAGTCTGCCGTGGGGTCAATCCCGACGTATGCAGTTGCCATGCCTTTCGCGAGCAGTTCGTCAGTTCCTGGCATGATGGTGTGTATCATGCCCCTCCAGTTGAGTTCTTCAATGAAATTCATCGTTTTGCAGATGTGTCGTTGTTTGTTTGTGTCTATGTTTGCCTTGCGCGGCGCGTGCTTACGTTGCGCGCTCCTCGCATGCAATCTTGGCAAAGTTACGATTCAAAGGCCAAGCGGCAAAGCGCGGCGCGCAAAAACATCATCTGGCAAAGCTGGAGAGCAAACCAAACAATTAATGCATGTGCTTTGCGATAACAGTGAATAAAAGCAGAATGTGCAACCGTATATCCACGCCCAAGCACCGATTTAACACCGAGCGAATAGGGCAGTTCAGCAACCTTTTCATACATTTGCGGCAGGGGGAAGAAAGGAAAAACAATGAATCAACGACGGGAAAACGCCTTCACCCTGCCCGACGGCACGCCGGTGTCGCGCCTCGGGCAAGGGACTTACCTGATGGGAATGCACCAAAAAGATGCTATGAAAGCGCTGCAGAGGGGCTTGGAACTCGGCATGGCAATCATCGACACGGCAGAAATGTACGAAAACGAGGACGTCGTAGGCCAAGCCGTAAGCCACTGCCGGAGCAAAGCATTCATCGTCAGCAAGGTATTGCCGTCGAACGCCACCCGCAAAGGAACGAAACGGGCTTGCGAGAAAAGCCTCAAACGCCTGAAAACAGACTACATAGACCTCTACCTTCTGCACTGGGAGGGCAGATGCAAGCTCGGCGAAGCAATAGAGGCATTCGCCGAACTCCAGAACGAAGGCAAAATACGCCGCTGGGGAGTGAGCAACATCTCCGCCGAACGCATGCAAGACATACTGCAAATGCCAGGAGGTGATGCCTGCACAACCGACCAAGTGCTCTACAACCCCGAAGACAGGGGCATTGAGTTCGACCTCATCCCCTGGAGCCAGCGCAACGGCATCCCGCTTATGGCATACACGCCTCTCGGCAGCAAGCAGCTCAGAAGCCACCCGGCAATAGTCTCCATAGCGAGGAGGCACAACGCCACTCCTGCCCAAGTCCTTATAGCATGGGTGCTGAGAGTGCCGGAAATGATAGCAATACCAAAAGCATCCGCCATCGAGCATGTAGAGGATAATGCCAAGAGCCTCGACCTCACCCTGACGGCAGAAGACCTCGCCGAAATCGATGCCGCATTTCCCCCTCCGGCCTGCAAGACGCCGATGCCCAACTGGTGAAAACAAACCGGCAAAAGCCGGGAAGCATAGTGCCCTACCCTTCTTTCCATGCCATGCAACCCGGGTTAGCATCCTGCCCCCTCATGCCCCGTGCAGATACCTGTTGCGTTTTGCGTGCGGTGAGGGCGGGTTCAACTTAGAATTTGAGCGTGAGGAATGCGCCTATTTCGCTGCGTGTGCTCCCTTGGATTTCCTCGGCTCCGCTGCTTATCGTTTCCCTGTCGTCGTAGGCTGTGAGTGAGTAGTTCAGGGCTATGTTCGCGCGGCGTCCTATGCCGCAGCGCGCCACGAGCGAGAAGTGCGCCCCTTTGCCGTATGCCGCCGGGTAGTAGAACGTTTGCGGGAGGTTCTTCGTCGGGATGTAAATGCGCGAATAGTAGTCGTCAGTGTCGAAAACCGACAGCGCGGCCTCGATTCTGATAGTAGTGCGCGGTATGGTGCAAGCTGCCGATTGGGTCAGCGCTATGCCCCTCGATTTGCCTCTGCCTTGGCGCGCGGCGATGCAGAGGTCTATGTCAGTCTTTGCTTCGAGTGCCTCGAGGCCTGTGTATATGAACCCGGCGCGCAGTTTGTTGGTGTGCGTCCATGCCGTTTGCTGGTTGCCGTCGTCGTCGGTTAGGTTGCTTTCTGCGCTTTTGCGGCGGTATTGTGCCCTGAAGGTTATGCTTTGCCGGGGTGCATATGTCGCCTTTGCGTAGATTTCGCTGCCCGCCGAGGGCTGTCCTGCAGTGTAGCGCAGCCATGGGAAGGTGTACACGTCGGCCATCAGGCTTATGTCGAGGCTTCTTAGGGCGTTTATTTCCGCGCCGCAGGTTATGCCTTTTTCGTTCCGCGTGGCGGTGTTCGATGCTATTGTCCGCGAGTGGTGCGCCACGTATCCCTTTGCGTATTGCCTGTGCATGAGGAAAATCCTGTATCCGCTTGCCGGGTAGATGTCGATGGAGTTTATTGTCGCCATGTTTCCGTTGCCGTCGACTGCCGTTTCGCCTCCGGCGAAGATGTTCCTCCATCTGAAGTCGTACGTGAGGCTTGCGTTGAAGAAGCGTTTCCCTTCGGGATGGTAAGCCCGGTACGGCTCCTCTCCTTTCGTGAAGGCCTTGCTGTAGAAGTCTCCGATTGCCGTTGCCCCGATGTTGAAGTACCGGCTTTCGTAGTTGATGTTAGTGCCTATGATGTGGTTTGACACTGTGTTGCGCGCCCTTATGTCGCGTTGCAGGCGGTGGTAGCCGTCGGTTTTGAGCGATGAGACCAGCGAGTCGCTCAGTGTCGCGTCGATGCTTTTGAACGAGTAGAATGTTGTGATTTCGATGTTCTTTGCGGCGATGGTGGCTCCTGCCCCGCGCAGGAAGTTGTTTTCGTCGGTTGAAGAGTGGCGGCGGAGGCCTCCTTTGCGGTTGTGGAGTGACGACATGTAGATGCTTTTGCCCATATAGTAGTCGTTGCTCATTACGAGCCCGCGCCCGAAGCTCGCCTTGTAATCGCCCAAAGCTATCGTTTTCAGCATCCCGGTGGTGCGGGCGAAGAAGTGTGCCGAATAGAAGTCGTATCCCTTTGCGTTTGTTCCTTTGAAGAACTCCTCGCCCGGGTCTTTCTCGGCTGTCACCCCGATGCTCATCATGTCGCGGTAGCGGTATGCGTACTTTATTGAGTTGTAGAAGGGGCTTCCGAGGTAGTATGTCCCTGGCAGTTCGGCGCGTGTTTCGTCGTCAACGTCATCATATCCTTTTTTGTTGTTGAGAGTTCTCTTGAACTTGGTTGTTGCCTGGCTTTTGCCGTGCTTGAACATCTGTGCGAGGCTTGTTGCCGTTTTTGTTTCGCTACTTCCGGCTTCGGTGAAGACGCGGAGCAGGGCTGCCGTGTGCGCGTCGATTTCTTCGACGAGGAGCAGTTCGTCGAGCATTTGCATCGGCCCGTGTTCGTTGACGTAGTATAGGATGTTTTCGATTTGCTTGGGTGAGAGGAACGGTAGGCGTTCGAGTTCTTGGCGTGTTGCTTGGTTTATGTTTATTTTGTTTTCTGCCAGTTCGCTGAGCATTTCCTTTAGTTCTTCGGCCTGGCTTTCGTTGTCTTCATCGGGTTCGGCGATTGTTTCTATTATGATGTCAATTGCTGTTTCGGCGTTGATGGTTTGCGCTGCGGTGTTTGAGGCGATGCAGATGATGGCAGCAAACGCGGCGAGCGCGGTTTTCGTGCGGTGTTTGCAGGAGTGTGTCGCCATGTTTTGCCTTTTCAGAATGAATATCCGAGTCCGCACAGCAGTTCGGGGCCGAGCCTTGCGTGCCATTTTGCCCCGGCGTCGATGGTGAAGCGGGCGAGGTGCAGTCCTATGCCGAAGGTTGGAGTGAAGGGTGCTCCGAGGCATCCTATTCGCAGGTCAAGCACGTCGATTGGGGAGTATTCCGCCCCGAACTTGATCCATGGGTCTTCTTGCGTGTTTTTTTCAACTTCGATTGTTAACAACAGTGTTTGCAAAGGTTGGCAAGTTGCTCCAACGGCGAAGGATGCAGGCAGTTTTTCGTCTTTGTTTCCCTTTACTATGCCTTTGCGGACGGGGTTGTTGATAACTACGCCGAGAGTTAGTATGTCAAGCGGTTTTATCAACATCCCTATGTCAGCGGTGAGTGCGTGTATGTTGTTGATGCTTTCTGCCATTTGCAGCAGGTGGTAGTTGAGCCTTACGCCGAGCGCGAACCATTCGTTCAGCTTTCGCGAGACGGCGATGCTTGCTTTGTTTTCGTTGTATGCGTCCATGCCGTAGCGTGAGGCGTAGATGGTGAAGTCCATCGGCTTGGCGGGCAGGTTGACGCTTGCCGCGTAGGTTGAGAGTTCTTTGAGCGAGAAGCGGTTGACGTATCCTATCGTTGCCCCTCTCGGCCTTTCGAGGGCCAGCCCTGCGGGGTTGGCTGCGGTGCTGAGCGCTGTTGTTATTTTCCCCATGGAGTAGACCCGTATGTCTACGAACGATGTTATGTCATCTGCCCGTGCCTGTGATGTTGTTGCCGCGATGCCTATTGCTGCGATGAGCATTAGGTTTTTGCCTTTCATGGTTTGCGTTTAAGGTGTCTTGCGTGTTTGTTATCCGCTAATATACGGAAACTCCCCTGATTACGGCAGGATTTTCCAAGATAATGCTGTTTTCAGGGGGAAATTTCAGAGCATTGCGGCGTTGGTGGTTAGCGGTCGCCGGCAGTTCAGCATGTCGTTAAGTATCTTGTATGATATTCCTGTTTGTACTGCAATGGTTGTTTGCTTCAGCGTGCGGTTTGGTTTTGCGTGCGTTGTTTTCGCAGCTTTGTGGGTGTCATTCCCAGACGTTGCTTGCAGAATGTCGAGAAGTGCGACATTGATGTGAAACCGTTTTCCGTTGCAATTGATAGCAGGTCTTTGTCTGTTGTCCTTAGATCGTGCAGTACTGCCTCTGCGCATCGTGCTATGAGCCATTCTCGAGGCGTGCAAAAGAACTCGTTCTTGAACCTGCGTTGGAAACTGCGCACGGTCATGTGGGCGAGTTCTGCGAGTTCTCGCACGTCGCTTGCCTTTTTATAGTTTTGGTAGATGAATTCGCGGAAGTTGTTGTCAAGTCCTATGATTGGGAAGAAGAATTCGAAAAGTTCTTGCTTTGTGTAATAGGCTCGCAGCAGTATGAAGAGTTCTTTGCGTTTTATTTCATGGTAATGGATACAGTCCATCCCCTCTGTTCTGTTTCTATGAAGATCAGTGAAGAAGGCTCGGAGTTGCTCGTTGGCAATTATTCTTGGGAAGGTGTCGGTGGGGGGTATGTATTTCTCTTTGTGGAGGTTCTGTATGTTCTTTCTTAAGTCTATGAAATCGTAGCGGGAGCAAAGCGGCATATAGTTGTCTACTTTGCAAGTGCAGAGGCTGAGGCTGTCATTGGCATGTCCGTGGAACGCTAAGTTTTGCGGAATGAAGATCAAGGTACCTTCGGTAGCCGTATAAGCCGGGTATCCGCCAATGGACACTTCCATTGTGCCAGAATAAATGTAGGCTATGTTGTTGAATTCTTTGTTGATGGCAGGAAAGGTTTCGCCTGCGGCAAAACTCATTTGCTTGAACAGCGCGGTGTGCTGATCGGCATAAAACTGGCAACTGACATGTTCGTCCCGGTAGTGCAGTGGCATAAAATAACAAGGCAGATTTTGTCTACAAATGTAGACATTTAATAAAAGAAAACATAATAAAAAGCCGACATAAATTCTTTTTGTTTTGCGACAAATGACATCAAATGTGCTACATAGAGGTTGTATATGCAAAAAATCAAAGAAAGTATGCGGGAATATATTGAAAAAGCGCAAGGCTGTGGAGCGTTGCTACAAAAATCAAGAGGGTGTATCACAATATGCGACACACCCTCTTTTATTATTGTGACTTATAATGTTACTTAGCTATTTTGAACGAAGTTGTTTTGCCTTTGACAATGTATATGCCGTTCGGCATCCCGCTCAGTGATGCTTGGTTGCCTGCCGGGACTTTCAGCAATGCTTGCCCTGATGTGTTGAATACTGTCACATCTTCTTCGGCAGTCAGTGTGTTTGTCATGTTGTCGTAGTAGGATTTTGCTACCTCTGGTGTCATAGTGATGCCTGATGATGTGGGAAGAGGCCCGGGGCCTGTGCCGTCGTCGACTTTGAATGTTGCGTTGACGAGCATCGACAATTCGCATTGCGCAAAGGATTTAGCCCCCCAATAGGTTTGTGTGCCTAAGAAAGGATTGTAGATAGATACTTCTTGTATCACTTGCGGCACGTCGTTGACGTAGATGTATTCTACCACATACCCGCTGCTTGGAACCGCGAACACCCAAAATTCTTGAAGTGTGTAAAGCACGTTGTCTTCTCCTCCCGAGCTTGTCGGGTCTAATGAACTGTACGGCTCGCCATCTACTACGGAGTAAATTTGTATTTGCCCGTTTGTTTGATTGTATTCGTAGTTCACGTAAACGTCAATGGACTCGAGGGTGTAGCCTATTGTCAAGCTTGTGGTTACTGTGACACCTGCTCCGCTTTCAATAGTAGAATTATTAGCTGTGATTGAGCTTATGTTCACGGAAGCCGAGGGGTTGACATCTACTGTCACGTATGAGCCGCTCTGGACTATTCCTTCTGACATGATTCTTTCGTTGCCGTTGTATACTTCAATGTCGGCCAACATCGTCACAGGGTAGCGCACGATGTAGTATCCGCTGGGAATGGATGCGAAGGTAGCTTCGATCGTTGTGTCGTCGTTGACGGTGATTGTCCTTGTCGAATAGATGTCTTCGCCGTTTGCCTTTAGCGATGTCAAGTAGTAGCCTGTATTAGGCGAAACGTTGACGTAGAGGATAGACCCTGCGGTGACTTGCGTCCCGCTTTCAATAGTTCCATCAGTTACTCCTGTGGTTACTGTGATCGAACCACCTGAGAAACTTCCCCACGAAACAGTGAAGACGACAGCTTTTGCTGCGAGTGGGAAGCATAGTGCTAATACCGCCGACAAAGTTAATGATAGTAATGTTTGTTTCATGATATAACAGATTTAAAAAATTCATAGCTGCAAGTGTATTAATTTAAATCAAAACCAACAATATTTTGGGGGTTAAAAAATGTTTAATGTTGGATTTTGCAGCTGTTTATATGGATGTTTCTAAAGTGCGTCAGCTTAGAATTGCAAGGCCACTGTTGCAGCTCCTCCGTTGCCTGTGGCGAATGCCGAGAAGCCTATTTGCAGCTCTTCTTGCTTGTTCCCTTTTTTAAAGATGCGGCTTGTCCAAGGCAGGAGCCAGTAACCCACGCGTGCCGAAATGATTCCTATGCCTGCTCCCGCGAATACATCGGTGAGCCAGTGCCTCTCGTTGTAGAGGCGCGCCACGCCGATGAGCGTGGCAACTCCGTAGGCGGCAGTGCCGTAGCCCCAGCCGTATTCTTCCCTGACTATTTCAGCGCCCAAGAATGCCGTGGCGGTATGCCCGGAGGGGAAGGAGTTGCGTGAGCCGTTGTTGGGACGCGGTCTTTTGACGGTGTATTTTATTACGTTTACTGCAGTAGCCATCGTGGCTGCCGAGACTGCAAGCACCATTGTGCGGTCGATGTAGTCGTGCTTGGCTTTCGCCCCGACGAGGCTGAGCCCGTAGACAGATGCTACGGGAAGGTATTGCAGGTAGTCGTCGGCGTAGGTTCTTTTCCTGTTGTGGTAGGAGTGGCCTAAGGCTTCGTGCACTTTGCTGTCCATCTTCTTTAGCCCTTTGTTTTTCACCCCTATGCTGCCGAGTGTCACAAGCACGGCGGGCGCGATGAACTCCGTAGGCTTTATGCGGCAATCCTCGTAGCCTTCGTAACGCGTCGAGTCCCTTTTGTGTTCCTTGGCTATTGCCTGTCCTTGTGCTGCTATGAGCAATGCGAGAACTATCGTTAATGTCTTCCGCATAGGTTGCTTTCTAATGATGTATATGCAAAGGTAGCAAAAAATAGTTAACGAGGTTTCCGTTGTTGTGCGGTGTGCAGGCAGGCATTAATGCCATAGTGCTGTTTTATGCTACCTGTTTTATTGCTTAATTTGCATACCCAAACAATAGAAGCGATAGAAGGATGAAACTGATTTCATGGAATGTCAACGGCTTGCGCGCCTGCTGCGGCAAGGGTTTCGAGGAGGCTTTCAAGTCGTTGGATGCCGATTTTTTTTGCCTTCAGGAGAACAGGTTGCAGGCTGGGCATGTTGACTTGGACTTTGACGGGTAGGCACAAGATTGGGAAA
>CAZWPW010000004.1:0-26326 GCA_964635525.1 uncultured Bacteroidaceae bacterium | reverse complement strand
CAGTTCTGATTTTGGCGATTTCTGAAAGCTACTTGTAAAGAAGCAAATACTTTATTGTGATGTCGTTATGTCTGTTTTTCTTTCTTCTGTGCCTGGATATGTTTTTTGAGTGTGACGTAAATTTTCGTTGCAGTGGTCTTGACGAGACGGAAAACCTGCTGCCTTGTTTGCAAATATAAGTATTTTTTCACGGCATGCTGTCCATCAGCTTTCTATCCATTCTTCTGGATTGAGTTTTTCTGTTTCTTTGCGCAGCTGGAAGTGCAGCACCGTGCGGTATCCATCGCTTGGATTTGAATAGATCTTGCCTATTTCCTGCTTGGTTTCCACTGTGTCGCCCTGCTTGACGAGGACTGTTGACAAGTTGCAATAGACAGATATGTACTTGCCGTGGCGGATGAGGATTCCCTTCATTCCTGCGTACTCGAAGACTGCCGATACTTCGCCTTTGAATACTGCCCTCGCCATGGCTTCCGGCTGCGCTTGCAAGTCGATGCCTTTGTTGTCGAGTTGCACGTTGCGCAGGCCTGCGACGTTGTAGAGCCCGTAGTGGCTGACAACGAGGTACGGTGTTGTTACCGGTGCGGGCAATGCGCCTTTGTTCTGTTCGAAGTCGTCGGAGAGCTTCCTTTCTGCACTTGCGGTCGGTGATGTGTGTGTAGTGCCGCTTTCGGCCATTTGCACACCTCGGTCAGTCATTGATTCCTTGGCTTTGGCCTTGGCTTCTTCCTCCCGACGGATGCGTTCTATTTCCTCCTGCACGAGTTGGTCTATTTTCCGGTTCAGCTCATCGGATTTGCGTTTTTGCTGCGCCACTTCATTTCGTATTTCCGATTGTTTGCGTTGCAATTGCGCAAGTTGTTTCTTTTGCGCGGCTTGTTTGTTCTCAAGTGCGGCTTGCTCTGCGGCTGTTTCTTCAAGCAGTTTCTTCTTCTCGGCCACGACCTCTTTCATCTGGTTTTCCTTGCTTAGCAGGCTGTCTCGTTTGACAGTTATCACATCAGCTTGGGTTTTGCGGTATGACGAATATTCGTTCAGGTACCTTGCCCGCCGGTATATCTGCGGCAGCGAGGGGGCTGAAAAGATGAACATTAGTTTCTCTTGTATGCTGCGGTTTGAACGGATATAGCGCAATGACTTGGCGTATTCGTCCTTTGCCTTGTCGAGTTCCAGCTCAAGCGTCTTTATTTGAGCTTCGAGTTCTCTTATTTCCCCATCTACGGCTTTGGCATCTTGTTCCAGCCGTGTTATGTATTTTTTTTGCCTGGTTATTTGTGCTTCTATCGCCGACAAGTTTTTCAGTTGCGCGCCGATGCTTTTTGCGGAGTTGTCGAGGAGCAGTTCGGATGCTTTGATTTCTTTCAGCAATGCCTCCCGCTGCTTTTCGAGTTCCTTTATCACTGCGTTTGTTTGCGCTTGGATGTGGAAAGCGAGCAAAGCGGACATCAACAACAAAACCCAACGCAACATGCTTTTAGTGTTTATATGTTCAACATTGACATTATGCCGTTCAAACTGAGTTCATCGTATCGGCTGCTTACAGTCACAGGAGCGGGTTCGAAGAACGAGAAGTCGAAGTTTGTGCACGACAAACTCACAGCCGCCGTGCCATGCCCACCGGAAACATCAATCGTGATTGACCCCGGGTAGTAGTTGCCTTGGCGGAACTGGAAATCGCCATATCCGAACTCCAAGGAGTAGTTTGCCTGGGTTTCGACTATTGACTTGACTACCCTGCCATAGTCGTCTATGACGAACGAGAGGTTTGTGCTTCCATGCGTTTCGCTACATGCAGCCTTCCCTGCATTGAGAACGTCATTGCAGTAGTCTGGAGAATGCGGTGTTCCTGTTATTGAAAAGCAGTCATTCATCATAAGTGACTGCAATGAGGCATAGTCGAGGCCAGTGCGTTCTTCAATTGCAGCCATTGGAATCTTGGCATAGCACTTGGCGCGGCGGTTGATGACGAGCAGCGTATCATTGTCTGCCTCAATCCTAAGGATTTCCATCCCCAAGAATGGCGATCTCATGGAACATGACATCCATTTCCCGTCAACTACTTGCAGCATACCTGTGGCTGGCATTGGACGACCTTCGGCCTTCACTGTGGCGCGAAACCTTACTCGACAACAATCAAAGACCTTGTTGTTCGAGAACTTGTTATCGCCTGCAAGCCATGCTATGCCAGTTTGCTGCAATTGGCTTGTCTTGCATGAACCAAGCACCAGCAATTGGGTGAAGAGGCACAACAAGAGTAACGCTCGAGCTATCGTCATTCTTTGTATTTGCGTTTCCGGATTTTCGTTTTAAGCAGATTTGAGCCTTCTCCGAGTTCTTCCGCTTGTTTCCAAAATTCAACTGCTTGGTCGTGGTCGCCACATTTGTAATATATGTCTCCCGCATGCTCCAGTATTTCTGAACTTGGATTTTTATAGAGCGAAAGAGCTTTGTTGATATGAATCTTTGCAAAGACATAATTGCCTTGCTTGAACAACACCCAAGCATAGGTGTCAAGCATCATCGGGTCATCGGGCGTTATCTCCAAAGCTCGGGATATCATTCCTTCTGCCTTGTCCAAATCACCATCGCTTATTGCCAGGAAATATGCATAGTTGTTGAGAACAGAAACGTTGTCAGCATCGAGTTTCAGTGCCTCCTCGTATGCTTGGAAGGACTCATTCATTTCGCCGCGTTCGTGGCGCACATCGCCTATGATTGAGTACAACTGTGAGGCTACCTTCTTGGGCGATAGTTCATTTATATAGGCTACGGCCGTTTCACAAACTTGCAACGCCGTGTCGTAATCGCCTTTGTCGAGATAGCACAACGAAAGGTAGAAATGGAAAATCAGTTCCTCGGGGAAATACTTCACCGCATTTGTGGTCGTTGCGAAAAGGCCTTCGACATCATTGCGCGAGGCGTAATATCTCAACAGGTTGTAATTCGCCGCTGCATTCGATGGTTCGTGCTGCAATATTTCATTGTAAACAGAAATCACTTGCGAGGTGTCGTTGACCATTTCAAGATATGCAACTTGCAGGAGTAGCAAATCGAATTCACCGGATTCCGCTCCACTGAATGCCTTGTCAAAATAGCCCGTTACAGCATCGGTATCCTCTGCCAATTCTTTATCCTGAATGATTAATTTGAGCATGATGTTAACTCTCAAATCATCCGGATATACTTTATCTGCAAGTATGCGTTCTGTTTCACTATAAAACTTTATTGAATCCGACAATTTGAGCGCAGACAAACGGGAAAAATTGATGTCTGCATCGTATGGATTAACTTTCAATACGTCATCATACAGTTGCACGGCCTCATCATAATCCCCTTCACCGAAATAGAAATACGCAAGACACTCTTTGTACAAGGCTTCGTCAGGGTTTTCTTCGACTTTCTGCAATAATTCCGTCTTGATGCGGTCGCTCTGCCCAGACAAGGAATAGATTCGCATCCTAGTCAAGAAGTCTTCACGTGTCACCTCCCCTGTTTGCATTTCAAGCCTGTCAAGCGCAGAGATAGCCTTAGGGTAATCGGCAAGCTGCGTGTACCACGTCACCAATGGGTACAATAACTCCTTGTGGCGTTTCGTGTCTTGATTTGCCAAGTCTTCGTATATGGCTGCCGCCTCTGTTATCCTGTTCTTGGCCGCATAGTAGTTAGCGAGTTTGAACTTGTACCAAAAGTTGGTATTGTCAAGTTCTATTGCCTTTTCAAGCATGGCAACAGCAATTGAATCGGCTCCTAATCCAATGCCGTAGACGAACAACTTGTCAAATGCAGGTGCAAATGCCGTGTCAGTTTCAGTTATGAATGTAAGCAGATCGTAGGCCGAATTCAAATCATCCACTGCCTCGAAAAGTAGCACTCCGTTATAACAGTAGACTGTGGGTGAACTGTCATGTGCAGTTGTCTGCTTTGGCGAAACACACCAAGCAGACAATCCAGCCATGGCAAACGATAATGTCAGAAAAACCAATCTCACTTTGTTCTTACTTTAATCCAGAATGGCCAAACCCTCCTTCACCTCGTGATGTAACATCGAGGTTGTCAACTAAATCCCATTCGAATGCCTCATAGCGTGAAACCACCATTTGTGCAATTCGGTCGCCGTCGTGTATTACGAAGTCGGTGTCTGACAAATTCACCATGATGATTCCTATTTCGCCTCGATAGTCGGCATCGATAGTTCCAGGCGTGTTCAACAAGGTGACCCCATGCTTCAATGCCAAGCCGCTCCGGGGTCGGATTTGCACTTCGTATCCACTTGGCAACGCCATGTAAATGCCTGTTGGGATGAGTTTCCTCTGCAGTGGCTTGAGTTCAATGTCGCCATCGATATTTGCCCTGAGGTCAACGCCCGCCGACATTTCTGTTGCAAATGCCGGCAATTCGTGCTTTGAACGGTTTACGACCTTTATCTTAACTTTTCCCATCAAGCAAGCAATTTCTTTACCATTTCTGAAATCGCTTTTCCTTCAGCCAGTCCTGCCAATTTTGACGTTGCAACACCCATGACCTTTCCCATGTCCTTGAGTGAAGTAGCCGATAGTTCAGCTATGATTTCCTTCAATTTTTCTTCCAGCTCTTCTGGGGAAAGCTGTTTTGGGAGGTATTCTTCAATGACATACACTTGTGCCAATTCGACATCCGCCAAGTCTTGCCGGTTTTGCGAAACATAGATGCTTGCTGAATCTTTTCCTTGCTTGACGAGTTTCTGCATTATTTTTATAGCCGTTTCATCTGTCAAGGTATCGTTAGCTCCTGGTGATGTTTTTGCTTCGATAAACAGTTTCTTGACATTGCGCAGTGCGTCAAGGCGGTTTTTGTCCTTTGCTTTCATTGCGGCTACAATGTCTTTGCTTATTCTTTCAAATAGATCCATGATGTTTTATTTCAATCAAAAGTTATAGTATCCGAATTATTATTTGCTGTTTTCTGTGATTGCTTGCTTGGTTGTTTGTCAATCGAGCGAAGTGTAGACGGGTCACGGCTGTATGTTGGTGACGAATCTATGACCGAAATGACGTTGTCATCATCGAGGTCATTCTCAGAGAAGATATGTACGTGTATCCTGCGTTTCCTGGAACTCTTGCTATCGTATAGTGAGCCATAGGCATCCATTATTCTTTTGTCGTCGTTATCAGGTTCATCGTCAGCGGCATAATTGTAATCCATGTCTTTAGAGTCAAAGCCTGATGCCAATATGGTTATTTTTATGTCCTCGTCAAAGGTGTTGTCAATGGCATACCCCCAGATGAGTTCTACCTTCTTGTTGAAGCGTTCCATGAACTGATGTATAGTTTCCAGCTCTACCATCAAGAAACCTGACTTGTGCGTTATGGCAAGATTCAGCAATATTCTCTTTGCCTTGTATATGTCGGTATTGTTCAGCAATGGGGAATGCAGGGCATTGTCTATTGCCTTTTGCACTCGGTTTTCGCCTGAGGCATATCCTGTGCAGATTATTGCGCCACCTCCTTCCTTTAGGGTTGAACATACATCGGCGAAGTCGATATCAATCATCCCTGGGATGTTTATTATGTCAAGTATGCTTTTTGCTGCTATCTTGAGCGTGTCGTCAGCTTTCTTGAAGGCATTGAAAAACTCAAGGTCAGAATAAATCATGCGCAGACGTTCATTGTTTATCACCAGCAGCGCATCGACATTTTTCGACATCTTGTCAACACCGTCAAGTGCACGCACTATTTTGGGTTTTCCTTCGAATAAGAATGGTATAGTAACTATACCTACAGTGAGTATCCCCATTTCTTTGGCAACTTTCGCGACGATTGGCCCGGCTCCTGTTCCCGTTCCTCCTCCCATTGTCGCTGTTATGAATGCCATTTGCGTCCCGTCATTGAAGAGTTCTTTTATGTCGTCGATATAGTCATTTGCTATTTTTTCCGCCCTATCCGGGTCTCCCCCTGCTCCTAATCCTGGTCCAATTTGCAGTTTTTGCGGTATAGGCGACAGTTCAAGCACCCGTTTTTCGGTGTTGCACAATGCAAAGCTCACGTGTTCTATTCCTCCGGAAAACATGTGGTTGACTGCATTTCCTCCTCCTCCTCCGACACCTACTACTTTTATTATGCAGTCGGGATCAACGTTCCTTTTATCGAAATTTACCATATTATTATAATCCATACTTAAACCCTTGAATGAACATGCCGGCTTCAGTTTTAATCCTCAAAATTAGAATCTTCGCCTAACAATTTATCAAATTTGTCGAAGAGGCTTCCAAAGATCCCATTTTTCTGTTTGCTTTCCCCCTTTGCCTGATTTGTTTTTTTCCTCTCCTTTCTATCTGGTTTAGTTGTGGTTTCAATCTCCGGCGATTGCCCGGAGTGTTCATCTGCACCGCTTTCTTTCTGTTCTTCTTCATCGTGTTTAGGCAGGTCGAACAAGTTGTTTCCTTCCTTGAGGGTGTTTCTATCACAGCACGTTTCTTTTCCTTCAGCCAACAAAGCAAGCAGGGTGTCACTTATTGAATCCGGGTCAACATTCGTAGTGCAATCTTCCGCATTCAATGCCCATGACCTCCTTACTTTCCTTACTTTCATCTTCTTGCATGTCCTTTCCAACAAATCTATCAATCCTGTCATGTTGGCTGCGCCGCCTATTGCCAATATTCCTGAAACAAGTTGTTCTTCATATCCTGATTGTTGAATGACATTGCATACATTTTTCACAATTTCTTCAGCCCGGGCAGTTATTATGTTGTAGAAGTAGCTTTTGTCGACCATGTTTCCGGTAGATTGGATTAGTATCTTGTCGTCGGTTTCATTTTGTTCTTCATCATAATTGACTACTACTCCATACTTCAATTTCAAATCCTCTGCCTCTGCCTCTTCTATTTTGAGCAACTCTGCCAAATCCCTTGTTATGTTATGCCCTCCTAATGGCAGCACTACGAGATATCGCAGGATATTGCCTTTGTATATCGAGACTGTCGTCGTGCCAGCTCCAAAATCCACCAAAGCACAGCCCGAATGCCTTTCGGTGCCGCTGAGCACTTGGTTGCCAAGACAAAGCGGTGAAACTAAAAATTCTGCCACATCAACTTTAGCATTGTCCATGCAATCTTGCAACCTCCTTTTCAATACAGCCGAGGCAATCAAGTTTACGTAACGCCCTTCGATAGAATTCGTCAACACCCCTTTGGGGTCTACTACCAGGTCATTCTCCAGCTTGTACTCTTGCGGGATTGGGTATAATATTTCATTGTTGTTGTAATCGGTTTTCAGGTTTTCATCCCCCATGTCGTCAAGAATGGATTGTGTGATTTTAACCTCTCCGTCAAATTTCCTGAGCAGCATGTTTGACACCGTCCGCATCGACCTTCCCGAAAGCCCGACATATACTTTCGATATGGCAAAGTCGCCTCCTTCAAGCCTGTTTATGATGCTTGTCATCGCCGAGGCAGCCTTATCAATGTTGAAAACCATCCCTTTCTTTATGAACGAGGATGAGGGTTCAGAAGCATAAGACATTATTTGGATGCTCCCATCTCGAAGTTTCTTGCCTATGATTCCAGATATTTCATTGGAACTTATTTCTACCGCAACCGTATATCCGAGTTGTTCCATTATGTTTTTATGGTTTTTAGTGTTATTTTTCTGCTATTATTTGATTATTGAACTCAACGTTCAAACGGCTGTACCTGTCCCAACCTACCACGGCAATGGCTTCTTCATAAAAGAACTTTGCATTGTCGAGCTTTTGCACAAAATCGCTTCCGTCACCTATTGATATTCTCATCTTGCCGACTCGCGGGACAATCTCGACTTCACCTTCGGCAGATACGTTTATTTGCTCTACTTGCGCCCTCCAAAATGCATCGTTGTAAATATAACACAAAAAGTCGAACAACGTTTCCCTAATGCTTTCATAATCGGTTTGTGCGGTCATTATAGGGACATAAGGAACCGCTCCGGTAATCTTTTCTATCTTCTCGCCGGTATCTCCTATATAAAAGCTTTCATTGTTTCTTGTAAAGACCCTGACAATAGGGATTCGCCCCCACAAATTCACTACAATGCCGCCAGAAGGTGAGACGTAGCATTCAGCTTTTTTGACCAACGAGTGCGAGGCAACCAATGTCTCTATTGAATTATAATCTATGATTCCTATCGAATTGCCGATATAGATATCGCTCATGTACTGAAAATACTCTTCGACATCTGCCAGTGATGAATCGCAAGGGAAATCAGAAAGCTTCACGGTGAAGCTTTTGACGTTCTCCACTTTTTTACTTGACGAGGAGTAGGCCAATGCTGCTACTACATAGGCGAACGAAGACAAAAGCAATATGTAAACGACTATTCTTTTGAACATTGAATTGCTCAATCAATTAGCAAGGACAAATCATGTGCTAAGGTATCAATATTTCCAGCACCTATAAGCATCACTACGTCTAAATCTTTGTTATTTAATGTCTCTGCTACATCATTGAAAGCACACATTTGTTTCTTGACATTTGGCGAAACATTGTCATATATCAATTTGGAAGACACTCCCTCGATAGGTTTCTCGCGTGCAGGATATATATCCAGCAAAACCAACTCATCCAGCAATGACAAGCTTTCTGCAAACTCCTTGTAAAAATCCTTTGTCCTCGTGTATAGATGTGGTTGGAAAACGCCGAGCAATTTGCGATGCGGGAACAAAAAACGCACTGACTCTATGCTTTTTCTTATCTCAACCGGGTGATGCGCATAATCGCTTATGAGAACATGCTTATCGTTTTTCACCCAGAATTCGAAACGTCTCCGAACACCTTTGAAAGTTGCCACGGCTTCTTTTACTGCTTCTACGGGGCATCCATTAAGCAATGCCATGGCTATGGCTGCCACACTGTTTTCGACATTGACATAGAGCGGGACACCGAGCCGCAAATTATGGATTGCAACATTTGGCCCCACAAAATCAAAATATAGTTCTCCTCCCCTGCTGTTTATGTTCTCTGCATGGAAGTCGCCTTTATCAACTGAATACGTGTAAACAGTCACATTTTCATGAGCCGGCAGTTCAAGCCCCTCCTTTTTTATCAATACACCGCCTTCATCCAGCAAAGAAACATAATCGTTAAACCCTTGGACATAGTTGCCATAATCAGCGTATATGTCAAGATGGTCAGCATCCATTGAAGTCACAATAGTCATGTGCGGTTTAAGGTTCAAAAATGAACGATCAAATTCATCAGCCTCAACTACATATAACTCACTGTCATTGTTAACTATCAGGTTGGATTGGTAATTGAGTGAAATCCCGCCAAGAAAGGCATTGCAGCCAATTCCTGAAGATTCAAGTATATGTGCCAACAACGTGGAAGTCGTTGTTTTGCCATGGGTTCCGGCTATGCACAACGGCTTGCGTTGATTGACTATCAAGCCTAAGGCCTGTGAACGTTTAACCACCTTGAACCCTCGTGATTGGAAAAAGCCCAATTCTGAGTGGTCAGCAGGAACAGCCGGAGTAGTTATGACCAATGTGCTTTGTGGGTTCAAGCATTCTGATGGTATCAATGCTACATCATCAGAATAATGCAGTTTGACACCTTCAGAGGCAAGTTGCTGCGTCAATTCGGTCATGTTCGAATCATAGCCCGCCACTTGCTTGCCATTCATCAAGAAATAGCGCGCCAAAGCACTCATTCCTATGCCACCAGCGCCTATGAAATATACTGACGAGAAGTCCACTGTTCAATGTTTTACAAGTTTGATTACTTCTTCAGCTATTATTTTTGCTGAATCCTTGCATGATAGCGAAAGCATGTTGTTTCCCATTTTCTGCAATTCTTCTTTGTCTTCCACCAACCGTTTGACTGTGGGCAACAGGTCATTAAAAGCATCGCAATCATTGACACAGAGTGCTGCGTTCTTATTTACCAACGACATGGCATTCTTTGTCTGATGGTCTTCCGCGACATTAGGTGAAGGCACCAATATTGCAGGCTTGCCAAGCAATTGCAGTTCAGAAATCGCTCCTGCACCAGCTCTTGACACCACCAAATCGGCGGACTTGTAAGCTATGCCCATATCCTTAATGAAATCGATGACAACAACCGAACTTACATCAGCAAATTCCGACTTGAGCTTTTCATAACCGTTTTTCCCGGTTTGGCAAATAAATTGCAGGCCGCAATCCGCAATCCATTGTTTGCCGTTTATCAATGCATCATTCAAAGTGCGTGCGCCGAGGCTACCTCCCAAAATCAAGACAGTCGTCTTGTTGTCACGTAAGCCAAAGCATGATAAAGCATCACTGCGTGAAACTGTGGTCATGAGCATCGATTCCCTTACTGGATTCCCGGTGAATACAATCTTGGAGCTGTCAAAATACTTCTCCATACCATGATATGCCACGCACACTTTGTCCACCTTCTTTGATAAAAGCCTGTTTGTTACGCCTGCGTAAGAGTTCTGTTCCTGTATCAAGGTTGGTATATGCATCTTGGAAGCCATTCTCAATGTCGGACCGCTTGCATAGCCCCCTACGCCAACGACTACATCAGGCTTGAAATCTTTGATTATTTTCTTTGCCATAATCTGGCTTTTAAGCAAACGGCAGATTACTTTGAAATTCTTGGCTATTGAACGGCGGTCGAATCCCATGACTGGAAGCCCTATTATCTTATATCCTGCTTCGGGGACTTTCTGCATTTCCATCCTGTTCTCAGCACCAACGAACAAAATTTCCGCGTCAGGGCAAGTTGCCTTAAGGGCATCAGCTATTGACAAAGCAGGGAAGATATGCCCTCCCGTTCCGCCACCGCTTATTATGACTCTAAACTTTTTCATCTTCAGCATACAGTTGTTCATTACCGGAGATTTCATCTTGCGCGTCTTCATTTGCTCCCTGCATCAATCGTTGGTGCTTGATGCGTTCTTCATTGCTTTTGCTCACGCTCAAGATTATTCCTATGTATAGACAGTTCATCAACATTGATGTCCCTCCACGGCTTATCAATGGCAATGTTTGTCCGGTCACGGGAGACAAACCTACAGAAACTGCCATGTTTACCACTGCCTGCGTTACCATAAGCACGGCGAGGCCTATGACCATATAAGCAGGAAAAGCCTTGTCACACTGCCGGGCGATGCGTCCCGCCCTTATAAGCAAAATGAAATACAGCGAAAAGACAAAGATGCCACCTAAGAGCCCTATCTCTTCTATTATTATCGCATAAATGAAGTCAGAATATGCCTGGGCTAAAAAATCACGTTGCTCACTGTTTCCTGGCATGCAGCCAATGATGTTGCTTGAGGCGATTGCTATGTTGGCATGCGATATCTGCCTGTTGTCGTCGTTTATCACATAATCATCGGCAGAGCAATCTATTGGCGTAACAAAATCAACTATGCGCTCTTTCCATACTGAAAAACGGTGAAAGAAATTCGAGCCTGCATTGTCATTGGGCACTGTGAAAACAACCAATAAAAATATGGCTCCAAGGATTGCGCCCACCATTGTCAACTTGAACATTTGTTTACTAGGAATCCTGCCTATAAACATCATTAAATAGACGGTCAAGAATAGTATTAGCGCAGTAGAGAAATTTTCCCTTAAAATCAAAACACACATTAACAGCGATATGACCATGATGTAGACAAACGATTTCTTATCCTCAAAAGCATTTGCCTTATGTCTTGCCAATATGATTGATACGAGTATTATGACCGAGAGTTTGCCAAGTTCCGACGGCTGGAATGTAATCACCCCGAACAAGTTGATCCAACGTGCTGCACCATTGATAAACATGCCTCTGATTGTCAAATAAGCAAGCAATAATGCAGCAAGGGGATAAAGAATGGTGCCGAACATCCTGAATTTTTCATAAGGAATCCTGTGGCAGACGACTACCACGACGATACCAGTTATCACCATTATGCAATGGTTAGTGAAAGGAATCCAATGGCTTGGCTTGCTATAGGTCAGTATGCTTGTCGAGCTGAACACTTCAATCAATGAAATGGACAACAACACGAAAAACACTACCCATACGACAGGGTCACCCTTGCACAAACTCTTTACCAATCCCATTTTCTTATGACACCGTGTTTAAGAGCATTACCGCCGATTTGAATTGATCGCCTCTGTCTTCATAGTTTTTAAACAGGTCAAAACTTGCACAACATGGCGACAAGAGAACTGTGTCGCCCGGTTCTGCCATCTCTGAACCTAAATTCACGGCTTCATGCATTGACGATGCATCACAAATCATCCCGACTTTGCCATCGAAAAATGAATGCAGCTTAGAGTTGTCAACGCCAAGGAAGACAAGTCCTTTGACTTTTTGAAGGACTAAATCCTGTATATCGGAATAATTGTTTCCTTTGTCTGTCCCCCCCAAAATCAGGACAACCTTTGTTTTCATGCATTGCAATGCGTACCAACAAGAATTCACGTTAGTAGCCTTTGAGTCATTGATGTAATCAACGCCATTGACCCTTGCGACTTTCTCCAGACGGTGCGGGACGCCTGTAAAATCACTCAATGCACGGCGTATTTCTTCCTTTTTTATTCCTGCCAAGTTAGCAGCGATGCCCGCAGCCATTGAATTGTATACGTTGTGCACCCCTGTCAAAGCCAATTTTTCCTCCTCCATATTGAACGGGACGGGTTTGGTGAAAAATATCCTCCCATTTTCCAAATATGCGGCAAGGTCATCATCATTGACCCCACTGCCGTATTTGTAGAACTCAGCATTGATTTTGTCTTTCTTCATCTCTATGTTCTTTTTTATAACAGGGTCTCCATCCCAAAACACAAATGCATCATCAGAAGACTGGTTTTGCAAAATTCTGAATTTTGAATCGACGTAATTCTGCATATTGTTATCATACCTGTCCAAATGGTCAGGCGTTATGTTCAGCATTACGGCTATGTCGGCTTTGAAAGAGAACATGCCATCAAGCTGAAAGCTGCTCAACTCAATGACAAACCATTCTCTGTCGCCTTCAGCAACCTGCAAGGCCAAGCTTTTGCCAATATTTCCTGCCAACCCCACATCGCAACCTGCCGTTTTCATTATGTGGTATGTCAACGATGTGGTCGTTGTTTTTCCATTGCTCCCGGTGATGCACAACATCTTTGCTTTTGAATAGCGGCCTGCAAACTCTATTTCCGAGATTACAGGTATTCCCCGCGCCCTCAGACCCGCCACTAACGGCACATTGTCTGGTATGCCAGGGCTTTTGACCACCTCGGCGGCATTGAGTATTTCCCGCTGCGAATGGCCGTTTTCCTCAAATCTTATGTCATTGGCAAGCAATATTCGCTTCCTGTCATCACTGATTTGGGATGAATCTGACAAAAAGACATCATATCCTTCTTTCTTTGCCAGAAGCGCAGCACCTATGCCGCTCTCGCCTGCACCTAAAACCACCAATTTGCTCATGATGCGTGACATTATCTGATTTTCAATGTTATTATGGTTATTGCAGCCAAGACTATGGTAGCAATCCAAAACCTTACGGTTATCTTAGCCTCATGAAACACTTTCTTTGGGAATAACATCTTGTAGGTACAGCCAACGTCAAGATCCGAAATCGAAGTCCTGAAATGGTCATGGATTGGTGTCCTTTTGAAGATTCGCTGCTTGACCCCTTTTTTCTTTCCGGCCTTGTAATATCTTACTTGCATGATGACCGACAAATTCTCAACCAAGAACACGCCGCACAACACAGGTATAAGCAACTCCTTGTGTATTATGATTGCAAAAGCCGCAATGATTCCACCTATTGTCAAACTTCCCGTGTCGCCCATGAAAATCTGAGCCGGGAAAGCATTGTACCACAAAAAACCAACAAGTGCCCCTATGAAAGCAGAAATGAATACCACAAGTTCTTCACTGCCCGGGATATACATTATGTTCAGATACTTGGCAAATTCAACGTGGCTCGACACATAGGCGAGAATGCCCAATGCCAAGCCTATGATTGCAGAGTTGCCCGCTGCCATGCCATCCATCCCGTCATTGAGGTTTGCGCCGTTTGAAACTGCTGTGATTACAAATATTGTGACTATCACAAAAATCACCCAACCAACTTTTTGGGAATTCTCCCCTAAGAATCCAACGATATAGGAATAGTCAAAATTATTGTTCTTGAACATAGGAATCGTCGTTTTCGTCGACTTAATGTCATCTTCCTTGTGGATGACATTGACAGTCTGGTTGTCTTTGACAACTTCAACGTTTTCCCTGATTACGGCTGACGGGCTCAAATAAAGCGTCATCCCGACGATTAATCCCAGTCCAACCTGCCCTATTATTTTAAACTTGCCATGAAGCCCTTTCTTGTCCTTTTTGAATATCTTGATGTAGTCATCCATGAAACCTATCACTCCAAGCCACACTGTAGTTATTATCATCAATATCATATAGATATTTTCAAGCTTGCCCAACAGCAAGCATGGAACTAATATTGCGACAATGATAATGATCCCGCCCATGCTTGGCACTCCAACCTTGTTGACATTGAACGGGTCGATTAACGCATCTCTCTGCGTTTCGCACACTTGCTTCCTTTTCAACAAATTGATGAAATAATTGCCGAAAATTGAAGATATGGCCAATGCTAATATTATTGACAACAACGATCTGAACGAGACGTAGCCGAACATTCTCGCGCCAGGCATCCCAAGTTCCTCAAGATATTGAAACAAATAGTATAGCATTGCTTACATCATATTTGTGGTTTGAAATATATTGGTCAAAATCTCCTTGTCATCGAAATGGTGCTTAACTCCCTTTATTTCTTGGTAGTTCTCATGCCCTTTGCCAGCTACGAGAACTACATCGCCGGGACATGCCATGTTGCAAGCCGCAACGATAGCCTCTTTCCTGTCGGCAATGGCAATGGTTCGTTTACGTTCTTCTTCATTCAAGCCGGCCATCATGTCATCGATTATGGCTTCGGGCTCCTCAAATCGCGGATTGTCTGACGTGACAATCAGCTTGTCACTTAACCTTGCCGCCTCGCGTGCCATGATAGGCCTTTTCCCTGGATCGCGGTTTCCTCCGGCTCCTACGACTGTAATCACCGAGCCTTGATTGGCAAGAACGTCATGGATTGTTTCAAGAACATTGACCAAGGCATCCGGAGTGTGCGCGTAATCAACTATCGCGGTAAACCCTTTGGGCGACCTCAGCGTTTCAAAGCGGCCTGATACTGGTTTGATCAAGCTGATTGCCACCAACGCATCATGAGGCTGCACGCCGAGCAAGATTGCCGCCCCGTATACTGCCAGGATGTTTGAGACATTGAAACCTCCGACAAACTGCACTGCGACTTCTTGGCCATTAACCAACAAAATCATCCCTTCGAAATGCGATTCCACTACATTGGCTTTGAAATCAGCATCAACTTGCCGCGAATAAGCATAAACTGCGGCTTTAGTGTTTTGCACCATCACCCGTCCATTGCGGTCGTCATCATTTGTCAATGCGAAAGCCGTCTTGGGCAAATTGTCGAAAAACGTTTTTTTAGCTTTCAAATACTCTGCAAATGTCTCATGGTAATCCAAGTGGTCACGTGTCAAATTAGTGAATATGCCACCTGCATACCTAAGCCCGGCAATCCGGTGCTGCACGACGGCATGCGAACTGACCTCCATGAAAGCATATTCACATCCAGCTTGAACCATCCTCGCAAGCAATTTGTTCAAAGTCACCGCATCGGGCGTAGTATGGGAGGTAGGCACGGCCTCATCGTCAACATAATTGCAGACTGTAGAAATCAAACCCGCCTTGTGGCCTAACTGTTTGAACAACTTGTAAAGGACTGTAGCTGTTGTCGTTTTCCCGTTAGTTCCCGTGATCCCAACGAGTTTCAACTTTGATGAGGGGTTGCCGAAAAACGTAGAGGCTATTACCCCGGCAACAGCTTCGGTGTTTTTTACAACCGCATAGGCTACGTTGCCATTGAGCTTATCAGGCAACTCCTCGCAAACTATGGCGGCAGCACCTTTCTCTATCGCTTTCTCAATATAAAGATGCCCGTCTGTCACAGTGCCCTTGACGGCAATGAAAAGCGAACCTTCCTGCACATGCCTCGAATCGATGCAGATGCTTGTTATCTCTGCATTGCCGGCGAAGCCATAAGGCTCATGTTTTATTTTAGTCAATAGCTCATTCAGTTTCATAACTATTCGTGTTAAACTTAAAGCAAACATTCATTCCAAATGCAAACGTACCTTAGCTCCTTTCGTTATTCTCGAACCAGGCTGCAAACTTTGCGAAACGACTTTTCCAAATCCCGACAAAGATACTCCTATGCCGGCACTTTCCATCAAATACACGGCATCCATGGCTCCCATTCCAATAACGTTAGGGACACGGCCGCCTGCCATTTCGACTCTTGTGACATCCAACTTGCCATCTGTCAAGCGTGCTATTCCCCATTCCATTGAGTCGTTAACAGTCCCGGCTTCTTGTTCAACTATTTCCAAGCCAAGATGTGCTGCGACCTGTGATGCCATTGACAAGTTCCCTCTCATGATTTGCGGCTTGGAAACGGTATTGTAGTCGATAACAGACTCAATGCCTGAATAGATATGCTTAGCATAAACCTGCTCCGCTATGCGCCCGAAGGCATCGGCTGAATCATGCCCGTAGATAAGCCCCTTCTTTGTTATGGCAACGACACAGGTGTACATCGGGTCGACGGAGGGGAAATAGCCTGCAAAACTTGCAAAGTTTTTGTCCCCGTAGTGTCCGTTCTCAGCAATTATTGCTGTGCCAGTCTTTCCCGCGACGGGGAATTTGTCATTGCCTGCATCCTTGCCAAGCCCGTCGGTAACTACCTTTTCAAGAAGGAAATGTATCTTTTCCAAGGTTTCTGGGGAACATATCTGTTCTTTGACCACTTCAACAGGAAACTCCTCCACCATTACTCCATCCTGCTCAAAAGCCTTGACTATTCTTGGACTGACAAGCTTGCCATTGTTTGCAATGGCATTATAAAAAGCAAGCATGTTCAGCATGGACAACTGTGAATTGTAGCCTATCGACATCCATGCTAACGTGGTTGCGTCCCAAGCCGGAGTACCCGGCTGCTTGTGGCGCGGCGGCAGGTACTCTTTCAAGGGGAACTTCCAGTCATGGAAGATGCCTGTTTGCTTCAAGCCGTCAACAAATTTCTGAGGATTGCCATAGTATTGAGTGTCTATCAGTTGCGAAACGCCGATGTTCGACGAGTACATCATGATTTGCTGCAAGTCGATAATCCCGTAGCCGCCTCTTTTCCAATTGTGGTCTTTCATTTCGACACCATGCATTTTCTTCACGCCGTTGCCGGTGTCGACAAAGTCATCCATCGAAATTGCCCCGTCTTCAAGAGCCACCATAACCGAAGCAGTTTTGAACGTGGAGCCTGGCTCCATCAAATCCGACAAAGCGTATGAGCGCACTTCAGTGTAGATGCTATCGCGCACGCGCCCAAGGTTCACTATTGCCTTTATGTCCCCTGTGCCGACTTCCATCAACATCGCGATGCCGCTTTCCGCGCCCAGATCCACTAATTTGTCCTTCAACGTCGATTCGACTATATCCTGCATCTCGACATCGATAGTCGTGACAATATCCATTCCGTTCACAGCCGGAACATCTATGATGTCAATATACCCGCTCTTTACTTTCTCGCGGTGCTTATGCCCTGCTTTCCCTCTAAGCACGCTGTCATAGGCCAGTTCTATACCATATTTGGCACCAACCGACTTGTCTTGGGATATATCGCCGATGGTTCTTTCCGCCAACGACCCGAAAGGGCGTTTCCTGTTGTTGATTTCATCATAATGGAAACCTGATACATTCGGGTTCATTGAGAAATATCGCTTGGACTTCAATTCCTTCAATTCTATGAATGACACACGGTTAGGATACAGCAGCAAGTTGCGGTTGCGTTTCT
The DNA here is from genome assembly GCA_964635525.1 of uncultured Bacteroidaceae bacterium. GTDB lineage: Bacteria > Bacteroidota > Bacteroidia > Bacteroidales > Bacteroidaceae > Avibacteroides. The sequence goes on along the minus strand of CAZWPW010000004.1, from coordinate 8,411 downwards.
TTTTCTTTAGTCCCTGCATCAATAAATCATGGAAATACCTCTTGCTCTTGTCGGGAAAGACCGCATGCAAGTCACTGGTAATTTCATTTACGTGGTTAGTAATCAATGTGTCTTTGAAACCACCTGCCATCATGTCGATATAAAGCCTGTACTCAGGCAAAGAACTCGCAAGCAGCTTCCCATCTGAAGAAATGATGTTGCCCCTAAAAGGTTCTACCGGGATGTCATAACGCTTCAAATTGCTTGCCACGTGATTCCAGAAATCATTCTTGATGTACATCGTGTAGCAAATCCGCACCACAATAGCTATCCCGCATAGTGCTACAATGACCACTATGAACGAGTACCTTGACAACATTTTCTTCCTATCGCCTAACATAACGCTTAAACGCTCGACATTGTCATTTTTTCACTAACACTACCGGCGGTTGGGTTGAGGGCTTGACTTCGCTTTTGCTTTTGGCAAGCGCGTCCTGCACGTTCGACTGCCGGCTTTTCCTCATCAACTCCGAGGAGCTTGCCAATGCCGAATAGCGCGCTTCCAAAAGTTGCGACTTCAGGAAGTTTATTTCAAATTGCTCCTGCTGCGCCGAATAGCGATTGCTTATGTACATGATGAGGAGGAATACTATGAGCAAGATTAACTTGATCTGCCTCTTGAAAAATGGAAGAAGCAGGATGTCCCCCCTGAGCAATGTGAACAAATTGACCTTGACGCCCTCATCATGCTCTTCTAATTGATCGTATGATATCTTGTTGCGCATTCTATTCACTTATATTGAACTTGTCACAATTTCTCCGCTATCCTCAATTTGGCGCTGCGTGAACGCGGATTGCGAGCCACCTCGTCATCATCAGGCACTATCACTTTCCTGTTCACCGCCTTGAAGCAATGGCTGGCATGGCCATAGATGTCTTTTTCCTCTTTGCCGCTCGTGTTGCCCGTGCGAATGAAGTTCTTGACTATGCGATCCTCCAGCGAATGATAAGTCAGCACCACCAAACGCCCTCCCGGCTTCAACAACTTGGCGCAGGCTGCTAGCAAAGCGCGCAAGCCGCCTAACTCGTCATTGACTTCTATCCTCAAGGCTTGGAATAGCTTCGGAAGTTCCTTCTTCTCGGCATGCTCGGGGACGAACTGCCTGGCTATGCCGATGAAATCGCTCACCGTCGCAACTGCCCTCTTTGCACGAGACGCGACTATGCCCGCTGCCAGCTTGCGCGAATGCTTGAACTCGCCAAAGTCGTGAAACAACGTGGCAAGGCGTTCCTCGGAATAGGTGTTCAGCACATCCGATGCTTTCAAGCCTCCACGCGTATTCATGCGCATGTCCAACTCGCAATCGAAACGGAATGAAAAGCCACGGTTCTCAGCATCGAAATGGTGGGATGAAACTCCCAAGTCGGCAATGACCCCGTCGAGTGCAACCACGCCAAAATAGCGCATGTAGTTTGATATGAACCGGAAGTCACCACGGACAAACGTGAAGCGGGAATCATCAATGGCATTGGCCTCGCTGTCGGCATCCTTGTCAAATGCATACAAGTGGCCTGCGGCCGAAAGCATGCCAACGATGCGAGAGGAGTGGCCTCCACCGCCGAAAGTCACATCGGCATAAATGCCATCGGGCTTGACCGCCAAGCCGGAAACGCTCTCGTCGAGCATTACAGGTACATGATAGGTTTCTGCCTTGACCTTTAACATGTTACGCCTTGAATGACTACTATTCCAAATATGCGGTAAAATTACTTATAAAAACACACAGTTATATTATTTTGGGTTTAAAACTTTAAAGTGGAAATATAACTGCAACTGCAACTGCAACCCTTTAAAGAGCAAATGCAGAATGGCAGTGGTTGTATATCTTTTTGTCAACTTGCCGCCAGGCTCTGCTTTTGCATGAAATTTGCATGGGGCGTTATAAGTATGCCGAACAAATTGATTATATTTGTCGCAGGTTAATCTACACCGAAAGGGTCTGACTGGTTTTGACGGCAGGCAGAAATGGTAGGTAAGCATGCAGTGTGTCGTTGGCTTACACTCAAATCACAGCCTTCGAAGAATTATCTGGCGAAAACAGATACGCTCTCGCTGCTTGATTCGAAGTACAGTAGAATCGCTTAATTCCTGCACCAGGTGCGGGAACGAGACATCACTCCGGCGCAGTGGCCCCGAAGCAACCGGGCAAAGTGGTGCAGCAAATTCGGGGATAGTGCCAGCTTGCTTCGAAGAGGGCATGAAACTTCAAGAAGATAAGGCAAAGGTTGGTGGCTTTGGTCTTGCCTTTGCACGAAAACTTAAACAAAGATAAGCATGTAGAAAGCCTATGGTTTCCTTGTTCGGACGAGGGTTCGAATCCCTCCAGATCCACATGCAAGGCAGGCAACTGCGGGATGAACTCCCTTGGTTGCCTGCCTTGCTGCATACATGGGATCACCGGCACAAGCCGCGCAAGGGCTGGCTACTCGTCCTGAATGCTTGGGAGATCCGGCTCATTTCCTTCGGCAAACTTGGCAGGGATGCGCCGGCCTTTGGTGTCGGCTCCCATCGCCCTCAACTGTTCAAGCTTGCGGATGGCATTGTCACGGCCTGTCGACAAGCGTTTTACCGCCTCGTCATAATTAGCCCGCGCCGAATCCAAGCCCTTCCCGACCTTGTCCATAGATTCGCAAAACGCCGAGAGCTTGGCATATATGTCGCCAGAGAGCTTGACTATCCGCATAGTGTTGGCATTCTGTTCATCGCGCCGCCAAAGAACTGACACCATCTTCAAGATAGGGACAAGCTGCGAGGGGGAAACTATCATGACTCGCTTCCCGTAGGATTCCATCCACAAGTGCGGGTCAGACTGCATGGCCAGCATGTAGGCCGAATCGTTTGGGATGAACATCATGACGAAATCGATTGATTTGGCATATTCCTGGTATGATTTCGACGATAGCTCCGACACGTGCCTGCGCACTGAAGCAAGATGCGCGTTGGCTGCTGCTTGGCGTTCGTTTTCGGTTGCAGCATCGAGATACTGCATATATGCCGTCAACGATGTTTTCGCATCGATTATTATGTCGGTCTTGTCGGGATAATGCACCACCACGTCGGGGCGCATGCGTTTCTCGTTCCCGCTAAGGACGACATGCCCGTCCTCCCCACGCAAGGTTTCCTGGGTGTCATATTCCCGTCCCCGCGTCAGTCCGCAATTCTCCAGCATGACCTCGAGCATCTGCTCTCCCCATTCGCCTTGCACTTTCGGCCCTCCGCTCAAGGCATCGGCAAGTTTCTTTGCACCGTCGCTCACCTGCTTGCTTGAGGCTAACAGGGCGGCAATCTGCTCTTTCAATGACGATTGCTCTTTTGTCGTGTCAGAATAGGTTTTGCTGACAAGGTTGCCGAACTCTGATAGTTTTTCTTTCAACGGAGCGACGACTTTGTCAAGTTCGTGCTTGTTTGAATCAGACAAAGCGCGAGAGTTGCTTTCAAGCACCGAAGAAGCCAAACGCCTGAACTCGGCCTCCATGACTTTCTTCTGCTCTTCCAAGGCCGCCTTGCGCTCGCTTTCATTCATCATACGCGCTTTCAAATCGGCGCAAAGGGTGTTCACGCGTTCCAGTTCACGTGTTTTCTGCAACAACTCATCGCGGTCGCCGTCACACTGTTGCAAACGCATCTCGAGTTTGGCGATCTGCAATTTCAGCGACGAGGCGCTTGCCGCCGACAGCAGCCAACGCACCAAGAAACCCAGCACGAAGCCGCCGGCGGCCAAAATTGTCATTCCTATGTAGCCCATGACGTTCATGTTAAGTCAATATATCCATGCCGCGCAAAGGCAAGGCCGCAAACGAACAGCAAGCGCCGCCCGCATCAGCCAAGCCAACGGACGTAGCAGAAGTCCTGGCGGTGCGGCAAAAGGTTGTTCTTCGGGAACAAACGGAATGCCACACGGAAACTGCCTGAATTCGACAGCGAATACTTCGTGCCGTATGTGCAAATGCTGCCGTCATGCGACAAAAGGGTCATTTCATCCGACGAGTACACTCGTTGCTCGCTGTTCTCGTCATTGTAAGTGGTCACTATGTCAATGCCTAACGAATCGTCAAGCCCGTTGGCATCGATTGTCACCTTGACCTCGTATTCCTTCCCTGCCTCGAGAGTGATGTTGGGCGAGCCGCCATCGACAGTCACCGAAACGAGCTTCACGCCGTCCCATTTCGATACGACTTCCTCTTTCCAGGCCGCAATTTGTTTTGCCACGGCATAATCGTCCTTGCACAACATGGCGCATCTGTCGCCCATAGGGTTGTAGAACTTGCTGTAGTAATCGTCAAGCTGCCTTTTCATCGTGAAATGCGGGGCAATGCCAGCTATTGAGTTCTTGATGAACTTGACCCACTTTTCAGGGAATCCATCGCCATTACGGTCATAATACAACGGGAGAATCTCATTCTCAAGCATAGCGTAAATAGTCAGCGCGTCAAGCTGGTCTTGGTGTTCCTCGTTGGCATAAGTGCGCTTGTCTGTCAATGCCCATCCCGCGCCTTCGCGGTAGCCCTCGTGCCACCATCCGTCAAGGACGGAAAAGTTAAGCACTCCGTTCATCAAGGCCTTCTCTCCCGACGTGCCGGATGCCTCCAAAGGCCTGGCAGGGGTGTTGAGCCAGATGTCTACGCCGGAAATCAAACGGCGGGCCAGCTTCATGTCATAGTTCTCAAGGAAGATAATCTTGCCCAAGAATTCAGGCCGGCGAGAGATTTCATATATCTTCTTTATCAATCCCTGCCCTGCCCCATCATGCGGATGCGCCTTGCCCGAGAATATGAACTGCACGGGGCAAGCGGGGTTGTTGACTATCCTCGACAAGCGGTCAAGGTCGGTGAACAGCAAATGCGCGCGCTTGTAAGTCGCAAAACGGCGGGCGAAGCCTATCAGCAAGGCATCGGGGTTGATCTTGTCCAAAATCGAAACTATGCGCGACGGGTCGCCTTGGCTCTTTAGCCAGCTCTCGCTGAACTGTTTCTTTATATAATCAACCAGCTTGTGCTTCAAAGCGCAACGGGTTTCCCATATCTCCTTGCCGGGAACGTCCATTATGGCCTCCCAGATAGCGGGGTTCGACTGGTCGAACATGAATCCCTTGTCGAAATACTTGCCGTAAAGCTCCTTCCATTCGGTAGCAGCCCACGTCGGGAAATGCACGCCGTTAGTCACATACCCTACATGGTTCTCTTCGGGGAAGTAGCCTTTCCATATCGGTGAAAACATCTTTTGCGAGACACTACCATGCAGCCGGCTAACGCCATTGACCTGCTGCGAGGTGTTGCAAGCGAAAACCGACATGCAGAAACGCTCGCTCTTGTCGCCGGGGTTGCTGCGTCCCATGTCCATGAACTCATCCCACGTCAAGCCCAAACGCTGCGGGTAACCGCCCATGTACTTGCCGAACAAGCCCTCGTCGAAGTAATCATGGCCGGCGGGTACTGGGGTGTGAACCGTGTACAACGATGATGCCCTGACGACTTCCATGGCTTGGTTGAAAGTCATCCCCCCGTCGACATATCTGCAAAGCCTCTGCACGTTAATCAGGGCGGCATGTCCCTCGTTGCAGTGGTACACGTCTTTCTTTATCCCGAGTGCCTCCAAGACCAGCATGCCGCCGATGCCGAGCAGAATCTCCTGCTTGAGGCGGTTCTCGGTATCGCCGCCGTAAAGCTGGTGGGTTATCCTCTTGTCGAACTCGCTGTTCATCTCATTGTCGGTGTCAAGCAGATAGAGCGATACCCTCCCCACGTTGACCTTCCAAACGTAGGCATGCACGTAGTAATCCAAATAAGGCACGTCGACAACCATAGGCTTGCCATCGGCCGTGTGAAGCTGCTCTATTGGCAAGCTCCCGAAGTTCTGCGCCTCGTACTTGGCCACCTGATCGCCGTCAACTGAAAGCGATTGCGTGAAGTAGCCGTGCCGGTATAACAACCCGATGGCGCACAAGTCGACATTGCTGTCAGAGGCCTCCTTAAGGTAGTCGCCGGCCAATATGCCGAGGCCGCCGGAATATATCTTCAGCACGTGGCTCAACCCGTATTCCATGCTGAAGTAGGCCACAGAGTGGCGCGTATGGTCTGGTTCGGCATCCATGTAACACCTGAAATCGGAATAGACTTTTTCTATCCTCGACATCATGGCGGGGTCGTTGGCTATCTCTTCCATCCTCTCGTAGCTCAACTCCTCGAGCATGGCCACGGGGTTGTTGGCTACTTTCTTCCAGAGAGCGGGATCGAAATCCTTGAACAAGTCCATGGCCTGGTAATTCCACGAGAACCAGAGGTTACGTGAGAGTTCCTCGATCTTCTTGAGTTCCGCTGGAACCCTTGACTTTACCGTCACCTCCATCCATACCGGAGTTCCGGCATTGCTAGCACTAATTTTCATGATCATAGCATCTATTTGATTTTTGCGTTTCTTTCAGCTGCATTGCGCAAGGCTACATTATATGCGTCATAATATCTGCCGATGAAATTATTCCACAAGGCGCGCTTGGCAAGGGCGGAAGCCGACTTGCGCGCCTTCGAAACCTCTGCGGGAGCAAACCGCGAGAACGCCCTCACAACATCGGCGGTTTGGGCTACGGCCTCGCCGTAGTTGCCGTCAGAACGGTGGACGACCTGCACGCCTCCCGATATGCTTCCACCCAGCCCGAGGCTTTTTACCCAGAGGCCGAAGCCCGCCAAATCGGTGGTTACAGTAGGCACGCCGAAGGCCATGCTCTCAAGAGGGGTGTAGCCCCAAGGCTCGTAATACGAAGGATATATGTTCAAATCCATGGCAGGCAGCAAGTCGTAGTACGGCATGCCCACCACTCCGTCGTCACCCGAAAGATAACACGGCACGAACACCAATTTGGCCTTGTCGCCAGGAAGATTGTCGATGTTGCGCGAGCGCATCATCGACAAAAGCATGTCGCCGCCCATGTCGTGGAGCCAATGGGTGATGAAAGGCTCTGGCAGAGGCCCGGAGCATGGCTGTCCGGCATCAAGACGGCCTAGGAGGTCATGGCGCGGGCCAAAAACCCATGCCGGGACAAAGACAAAGGCTAGAACATCCCGGTCAAGCCCGCCCACGGAGTTGAGGTTCGCCACGGCATCGACAAACACGTCAATGCCTTTGTTCTTGAACTCGTAACGCCCTCCGATGGAAACCAACAGCGTGTCGGGGCTGAAGACTGTGCCCGTCAGGCAGCCGGCTACCTCGAGAAGCCTCTTGCGGGCCGCACGGCGCAAGGCTGAACGGCGCGGCGGAGACGGGACAAAACCTTCCTCGAAACCGTTCATCTGCACCACATCAGGAGTCTTGTCCAGAAGCGCGGAACATTCGCCAGCGGTTATTTCGCTCACCGTAGTGAAGCAATCGGCATTGTGCGCGGCACATTTCTCGGCGGAATGCTTGGAGCGGACGTTCAACTCGCACGCCATCTGGTCGCCGTTGTATGCGGGCAAGTAGTCGTACAGGGGTTTGTTGTTGCCGGCTATCGACCGCCCCACCGTCGTGGCATGCGTTGTGAACACCGTGGCAACGGCGGGAACATGTTTCCTGACGTAGAGCAGGCCGAGCGACGACATCCATTCATGGGCCTGGTAAACGGCGCGGATGCCGGGTTTGTCCTTATAATAATAGTTGTAGAAGCTTTCCACGACCCTCCCGGCAGCGTAGGAAAACATCGAAGCCTCGTCGTAATCGCCGTAAGCATGCAGCGAATCAAGGCCGAAGTCGCGCCACGCAGCTGCGTATATATCATTTTTCCTCTCGTAGGAAGCCGAGAAATCAACCAAGACAACGGCGGGAGAGCCGGGTATGTCCCATCGCCCGGCACGGACCTTGAGGCCGTCGCGCCCTGCGCAAGCGGCCGTCCACGGCGCGAAGAGCGACGCATCGGGCATGAACAAGGGGTTGTGGCGGTCTTGCCATAGGTCCGGGCCGATGAAAACAAGGTTGTCACCGTATCCGTCGTGCAAAGTTTTCGCCCTTGACGACAGAACCGTGTATATCCCTCCAACCTTGTTGCACACCTCCCAGCTTGATTCGAATATGATGTCGGGGAGTATTCTTTTATCCATTTGCAGAGCTTTTGAAGCTGCGAAATTAGCGTTTTTCGCGCTACAAAGCAACAACGCCCGCCGGCCGTCGCCGCCCGAGAGCCATAGTGCCAGGGCGGAAAGCGCATCTGCATAGCATGTGATTTCTCCGCAGTAAGCACCCAAAGTTCCGGGGCATGCAATGCAAAGTTCCCTTGGTAAAAAGTTATAGACGAAACACGAAATGTATTTCGAGACATTGCTGTCCAATAAATTTTTCGAGGTTATAAATTAGGGCTGACTTCATTTGCGAGGTCAGCCCATTTTCGTTAGATTTCTGTTGTAAA
>CAZWPW010000003.1:13111-26920 GCA_964635525.1 uncultured Bacteroidaceae bacterium | reverse complement strand
GAACGAGCCTGAATATGTTGTTGTTTGGGTTGCATGCCAAGCCGATGCTTTTTCGCACATCGAGGGCAGTATTAAGCCTCCTTGCCCAGAAATCTTTGTCTATCGCGCATTCTTCGAACGACAGGACGCGCACGGCGATGCTTCCCGTTTGGTAATGCCCTGTCGCCACGTAGCTGCCGTCGCCGTCAATGACTTCAACGGTGTCGCCGTCATTGATTTTCGGGTCGCATTGTTTTATCGCCCCTGAGAATATCCATGGGTGAAACCGTTTCAATGACTCTTCTTTCCCGGCTTTTAGAAATATTTTTTTGTACATGTCTGTCTTGAGTTGTTTGCCGTTATTCTTCGTTCGCGTTGCATTCGTTGTGGATGGTTTCATAGCCGCTACTTTCTATTTCCTTCAGCCGCTCGTAGATTTTCAAGCAGGCCCATGCGTCGGTTGCGGCGTATGTTTTTTGTGATTCGGTCAGTTCCTCCGATTCCCAATTGGTCAGCCGTTGCCTTTTTGAGATTTTCTCGTCAAAGAGGATGCCGAAAATCTTTTGCAGGCTTTTGTCTTGTATGCCGAAGTTCTCGACATATTGTTGCAGCTCAATGCATGATTGCGGTTCGAATTTCATGTAATTGCCCAATTGCCTGAAGTCATCTTTTAGCGAGATACCTATCTTTTTTATTCCTGCGTCCTCGAAGAAATCTTTTATTTCGTCTGTCATGCCTGTCATGTTCAGCCTGATCAGCCAGCAGACATTGTCGGCGGCAATTTGGAGCAATGCCACCTTGTTCATCTTTCCTTTTGCGAACGAGGGGCGGGTTTCTGTGTCGATACCCACTACTTTGTAGTGTTTCAATGCTTTGAAAACCTTTTTTATCTCGGTTTGCGTGCCGATGGTGTAGATGTTGCCCGTGAAATGGGCTTGCGGCATCTGCGCTAATTCTGGTTTAGTTATTGTGTCCTTTATGGTGAACATGGCATTCGCAATTATCGTCGTTGCAATTTGATTTGATAGCCTGCTTAGCACTGTGCAACGCTCTCATGGCGTTTACGAGTTTCTGCCCCCACAGCGCGCCGAAATTCTCAATGCAGACGGCCAATGCTTCGCGCATGTTGTCCTCGTATTCTATTTGGAACGCAAAAACAAAGTCTCGGATGTCTTGGTAGATGTCGGCAATGTTTTCGGAGATAGTCGACAGTATTGGCTTGTCGCTGTACGCCATGTCATCCAAAAAGACTTCGAGGTAGTCGTCCATTTCGCCCATTAGCGTTGCAATGTGCAGCCTGACAATTTCATACCCCTCTTCTGTGACGTAGGTTTCGGGATAAACACCATCTTCATGCTCCGGATTCTCAATCATTGATGCTTTCAGATACATGAGCGGGAGCAGTTTGAGCATCGTGTCCACAAACAAGTTGCGGTTCATGCCTTCGGTGTTTTCAATGAATGCGCAAAACTGTTTTGCCACGGTGAGGAACTCCAACGTGTCACGGCTGTATATGTTGTTTTGCGGGCTACTGTCGTTAGGCATACAGTGTAATCATTTTTGGGCAAAAGTAATAAATCTTATTTGTTTTGGGCCAGAAAGCCATGCAGATGCTCTTTGATAGCTTTTGATATGTTGGCTTTTGCCTGTTCTTTGCGCATTGCAACAGGCAGCGGCATGTCATTTGGGCAAGTTTCTATTATCTTGCGGTACAGCTCCGATTCTTTTATGCCGGTTTTGTTCTTGCCGCAAATCAAGATAGTGGGTATGCCATGCCTTTTGTTCCTTAGAGCAATGGCGTATGGCAGTTTGCCTGTGGCGGTTTGCGTGTCGAAGCTGCCTTCTCCCGTGATTGCCAAACAAGCATTCGAGGCGGCTTTGTCATAACCGGCCATGTCCAAAATCATCTCAGCACCCGGCATCGCCTTGGCGCCTAACAATGCAAGCATGCCGCCTGCCGTGCCGCCTGCCGCTCCGCTCATGCTGCACTTTGTTATGTCTCTGTCGAACTGCTTATGAATAATCGATGCGAAGTTGTGCAACCCTTTGTCAAGTTCTTCTATTTCGGTTTCAGAGGCTCCTTTCTGCCTTGCGAACATATATGCTGCCCCATGCTCGCCACAAAACGGGGCATTGACATCGCAGGCGAGCGTGAAGTTGGCATCAACCCCAATGAGGCTTGAAACGTCTATGGAGTTGATGCTAATGAGGCTTCTGCCGCATGGCTTGAGTGTTTGCCCGTCTTTGCCGATGAATTTTGCCCCGAGGGCACTTAGCAGTCCAATCCCAGCATCATTAGTGGCGCTCCCGCCAAGGGCAACGATGATGTTGCGGTGTCCTTTATGCAATGCATCCTTTATTGCCACGCCGGTGCCGTAAGTTGTTGTTTCCATCGGGTTCAATTCATCTTGCGAAAGCAGTTCCAATCCTGCGGTTTTGGCAAGTTCGATTAACGCTGCCGGCTCGCCATCTTTTTCTATCTCTATCCAGTCGGTGTCAATCTCCCGCATGAAAGGGTCAAATGACCTTACTGGCATCTTTTTGCATTTGACGTATGCTTGTACCGATTTCGCAGTGCCTTCCCCGCCGTCGCCTACTTCGAAAGTGGCAATCTCAAATGCAGGCGTGACATCAAGTATGGCTCTTTTGACTGTTTCGCATACCTCAGCCGACGAAAGAGAGCCTTTGAATGAATCGCAGGCGACAACAATGGTTTTCATTTGACAGCAAATTTCCCATAAAAATAGATATTGCGCGGCGGTTAAGAAAGAAAATAAGTGATTCTTTGGTTTTTGTACCATTAAATGATTACTTTTGCAGCCATTGTTCCACACCGGGTAATAAAAGACTCCAAACGACGGAGCACCCGATGGACATAACTTTCATTTGTAGTAAAATGTACGTAATTGTAGAGATCCAAGGACAACAGTTCAAAGTGAACGAAGGCAGGAAGTTGTTCGTCAACCACATCAAGAACATCGAAAGCGGAGCTACTGTCGAGTTCGACAGGGTATTGTTGGCAGACAACAATGGCGAAGTGAAGGTAGGGCTGCCTCTGCTTGAGGGAGCGAAAGTGGTGTGCGAAGTACTCACCCCGCTGGTAAAAGGCGACAAAGTGCTCGTTTTCCACAAAAAAAGAAGGAAAGGATACCGCAAGCTGAACGGGCATCGCCAACAGTACACCGAGTTGAGAGTAAAACAAGTGATTGCATAACAGATTAAATTCAGAATAACATGGCACATAAAAAAGGAGTCGGTAGTTCGAAGAACGGGCGCGAATCGCACAGCAAGAGGCTCGGAGTCAAGATATATGGCGGAAACGCATGCAAGGCGGGCAACATAATCGTGCGCCAAAGAGGAACGGCATACCATCCCGGCGCTAACATCGGCATGGGAAAGGATCATACTCTCTTCGCATTGGTCGACGGAGTAGTTTGCTTCAAAAGAGGACGGCTTAACCGCCGCATAGTTTCAGTCATAGAAACAAAGAAAATGCCAGAAGCATAATAGCCTATTTGCGAGGCAACGAATACCTTTGGCGGCTTGGAACCTATCCAAGCCGCTAATGTTTTATGGCGGTTGCCGGACTTTTCTGCTTTGTTTTGCTATCCCCATACATTATCTTTGCCACAACATTACTACCCGGCGGCATGGCAAGCAACGAGATACAACAGGTAAAGATGCGCTTCGGCATAATAGGAAATGCCGAAGGTCTGGCAAGAGCCATAGACATCGCAATACAGGTGGCGCCTACCGACTTGTCTGTCTTGATTACCGGAGAGAGCGGAGTAGGAAAAGAAAGCTTCCCGCAGATAATACACCAGTACAGCAGCCGCAAGCACGGGCAATACATCGCAGTCAATTGCGGGGCAATACCCGAGGGCACTATAGATTCAGAATTGTTCGGGCATGAAAAAGGAGCATTCACCGGCGCGATAAGCGAACGCAAAGGATACTTCGACGAAGCAAACGGAGGAACTATTTTCCTTGACGAGGTAGGGGAGTTGCCGCTGCCCACGCAAGCACGCTTGTTGAGGGTGCTCGAAAGCGGAGAGTTCATCAAAGTAGGCTCATCAAAAGTCGAGAAAACCGATGTCAGGATAGTAGCAGCCACCAATGTAAACCTGCCACAAGCTATTGCAGACGGCAAGTTCAGGGAGGATCTGTATTACCGGTTGAACACTGTGCCGATAAAAGTCCCGGCATTGAGGGAAAGGGGGGACGATGTACTTCTGCTGTTCAAGAAATTCGCAATGGATTTCGCACAACGCTACCGCATGCCGGGCATACGTCTCGATGCCGAGGCGCAACACATGCTCAAAACATACAAGTGGCCAGGAAATGTCAGGCAGCTGAAGAACATAACAGAACAAATCTCAATCATTGAGACAAACCGTGACATTGGCAAAGACATCCTCTCAAAATATCTCCCAAAAGAGGAGGCAAACGTCATGTTCCCTATCTTGCTGAATGAAAAACCAGAAGGAAAGACCTTCAACAGTGAAAGGGAAATACTTTACCAAGTGCTATGGGACATGAAACGTGACATAGCCGAGTTGAAGGAAACAATAAACGGAATGCTCAGCAACCAAAGGGCAGGGCAGGGAGGAACACCATTGCACGACAATGCCCCTAACGCTTACGGAATAGGCGAACGCATGCTGCCGCAAATACCGGTGCAAAGCCCGGCCGAGACGAGGCACAGCGATTTCATCGAAGAACCAGAGTACCTCGAACCGGCAACGCTCTCGCTCGACGAACTTGAAAAGGAAGGGATACGCAAGGCGCTTGAAAAACACCACGGCAGGCGAAAGGCGGCAGCAAAAGAATTGAACATATCAGAACGCACACTATACAGAAAAATCAAAGAATATGGCATCCAGATTTAAACTGAAGATAATAACATGTTTCTTGACCTGCCACCTGCTCGGAGCATGCACAATATCCTACCAGTTCAATGGCGCATCAATAAACTATGACCTCGTAAGCACAATAACGATAGAAAATTTCCCAATACAAGCAGCATACGTCTACCCGCAACTGGGAATCACATTCAACGAGAGCCTAATCGACATTTACACCCAGCAAACACGGTTAAGGTTAGTCGACACCGGGGGTGACATGCATATTTCAGGAGAAATAACCGAGTACTCGCAACGTAACAAGGCAGTGCAGTCTGACGGACTCGCATCAATGGTGACACTCACCGTGCGCGTCAATGTCAGGTTCGTAAACAATACAAACCACTCAGAAGACTTCGAACAACAGTTCTCGGCATCGGCAGACTATGACTCAACACAGCAATTGATAGACGTGCAGGATGAACTGCTCGAAGAGATTGTCGATGATTTGGTAGACCAGATTTTCAACGCAACGGTAGCAAGATGGTAAACAATATGGACATAGCGAATCTAATAGACAAGGTAATGGCAAAGCACCTCCCGCTTGATGAAAACGAGGAGGCAACACTCTCAGCAGCTTTAGCCGACTACCCGTTCTTCCAAGCCCTGCACGCGCTGCGTTTTAACAGCAAACTGCTTGCACAAGGCGGCAATATCGAAAATGACACAAGCGACGCGATTTACATCCCAGACCGCAAAAGGTCATACCTGTGGTCAATATCAACAGCCAAAGACGAGAGCTGCCAAACCGAAATGCCAAGCAGCAGGACAGTAGATCTTATAGATTCGTTCCTGAACAAAACGGAACCAAGCATCCCCGGCGAACAAGCACCCGAGAACAAAAAGGATGATGAGCCAACAAGCAAAGCCCAAAGCCGCAAAAGTGAACGTGAACGGAACGAAAGCAATGCAGGGGATTATTCGCTCGATGAAGACAATGTCGACGATGCCTGCTTCACCGAAACGCTGGCAAAAATATATGTCAAACAAGGACGCTATGCAAAGGCCTTGGAAATAATTAAGAAACTAAGTTTGAAATATCCGCAAAAAAACGCTTACTTTGCAAGCCAAACAAGAATGATAGAGGAACTTATCAACAACCCAAAAAACGAAACGAATTAAACATGTACACTTTTTTAATTATCCTGTTTGTACTGGTATCGGTGTTGATGTGCATCATAGTGTTGATACAAAACCCAAAAGGAGGAGGATTGGCCTCAAGCTTCTCGTCGTCGAACCAAATCATGGGAGTAAGGAAAACAACCGACTTCCTCGAAAAAACAACATGGGGATTGGCTATATTAATGTTCGTGCTCAGCGTGGCAACGGCATACGTGGTGAGAAGCATACCACAAGGAAATACCTCGTCATTGGAGCAGAAAGCCATAATGGAACGAAACCAAAACCCGATTTCAGCACCATCAATGCAGCCCTCGCAATCAACGCCTGACGCGTCGATGCCTGCAGAGGACCAACTGCCAAGCGACGCGCAGCCGGAAGATTGAGGCGTGCAGACTTGACCATAAAAAGAGTGCTTCGGCGTGGCAAAGGCCATGCAGAGGCACTCTTCATTTTCAACGACTGACGGTTGTATGCGGTTGACTGCCACCTGCGGGCAATGCGGCCTCATTCATCAACGACCGACATCTCGCACGCCTTGCAGTCGAATACAAGCCTGAATGACTTCCCGTTCTGCATAACTATTGACAGGGGCTCTTGGTAGGGCATCTCGTTGCCCTCCTTGCTGCAATAGCCCAAGGCGTGCTTGATGCAATGCTTGCATGTCATGAGCCTCGCACCCTCCTGCGGTGACAACTCGTAGGCGGGTTTGATAACCTTGGCTCCGAGCTTCTCATAGAATGCCTTAGCTAAAACGTTGGAGATGTTGTCGTGGCAGCTTGTATCCCTTTGCACGGTTGTTGGTACAACACTTGTTCCGCCCTTTGCCCTGTAGCACCTGCGGTAGTTGATACGTCTGCTGCTCGTCATGGCATCAACCAATTTCCTGCGTGCGGACGATAGCAGTGATGACGGAATAAAATAATCCCTGCTTAATGAAATATCCACTGAGGTCGCAGCGAAGAGTGTGCCGCCCAATTTAGAAAGCTGATTCACAGTGGCCTCCCTTTGCGGGGTTTTCGCCTCCTCTTTAGGATGTTCGAAAGTTATGGCGGCCATGTTGCCGTCTTCATCAATGCCAGACAGGGTGTAGCCGAAGGCATTCTCGGACAAAGTGATGTTTAAGTCTATATTTCTCGTTGCACTGTTCCTCTCCAGCATCTTGTTGAACTCCTTGTCATAGTTCCTGTAGAGCTTGGTGCCGGCAATGATGCGTGGCATCTTGAGGGGGAAAACCTCGTTGCCCTCCGCCCTGTTCACCCTGAAACCTTCCAATTCACCTTGTCTGTTGACGAAGCACAGCCCGTCGCCGTTGCGTATTTCCATCCCAGTGCGAACTGTCAAGCTCCGCCTGCCAGCCCATTCAACCGTTCCAACCTCCTGGCCTAATGATTTCGGAGTGTCAAAGGACCAAATGTGACTTCTGCCATTTTCGAAGAAATAACCGGTGAAACCCCGGTTGAAGCTCTTGCCCAAGTCGGGAACAAATGCCAGCGAAGTCGTGCCAGATGACGACCTCGTGTATTCAGGCCGCCGTTCGAACAAGGCATCCAATGCTTTGCGGTAGTAGGCAGTGACGTTCTTGACGTAGTTGCAGTCCTTGAGCCGCCCCTCAATCTTCAACGACCTTGCCCCGGCATCAAGCAGTTGCTCGAGGAAACCGCTGCGGTTCATGTCCTTAAGCGAAAGGAGATGCCTGTCCTTGGCTATGGTCTTTCCCGTGGCATCCTTCAGGGTCAGGGGCAAACGGCAGAACTGTGCGCACTCGCCCCTGTTGGCGCTGCGCCCGAAACACCTGTGGCTGATGTAACATTGGCCGCTATAGCTCGTGCAAAGCGCGCCGTGGACGAACACTTCAACCGCCGAGCGCGTGCTGCCGGCAATCTCGGCTATCTGCCCTAACCCCAACTCGCGGGCAAGGACTATCTGCGAGAAGCCCGCACTCTCAAGCAACTTGGCCTTGGCGGGGGTGCGTATGTCCATCTGCGTGCTTGCATGCAAGGCGATGGGAGGCAGGTCCATTCCGGTTATCCCCAAGTCTTGGACAATGATAGCATCGGCACCGGCATCGTAGAGGGCATGGATCATCGCCCTGACACCCTCAATCTCATCGTCGTAGATAATGGTGTTGACCGTCGCGTACACCTTCGCATTGAAAGAGTGGGCAAAACCGGCCAGTTCCTTGATGTCATCAATTGTATTGCTGGCGGCGGAGCGGGCGCCGTGCGAGGGCGCGCCAATATAAACGGCATCGGCACCGTGAAGAATCGCCTCTTTGCCGGTTGCCAAATCCTTGGCAGGGGCAAGAAGCTCTATCTCAATCTGTTTGCCACGCATCACCGTCAACTGGCAAATAATGGTCTACCCAGTTAGTGAACATAAGGAAAGCATGCGAACGCCACACGCAGGGCGGGGCGTTGCGCGCATCGTCGCCAAGGTAATAATTCTGCGGCATGCTGATATCGAGGCCTTTGGCAAGGTCCCTCTTGTACTCGGCATCCAACGTCAGGGCCGAATATTCGATATGACCGGTAACGTAGATTTCCTTACCCCCGCCGCCGATGGCCATATAAGGGCCGGCCTGCTCGGAGTCGATGGCCACGTCGAGGCTCGGGCAAGCACGCAACGCATTGGCATCCACCCCAGTATGCCTGCTGTGCGGGATATGGACTATGTCGTCGAAACCCGTAGTGATGGGATGCCGCCTGCTGCTCACCTCGTGGCGGAACACGCCGAAGAGCTTGCTGCCGAAGCGTTCGGTGCATATTCCGTGGTTCAAGTAGAGGGCGGCCTGCGCTCCCCAGCAGATGTAAATAGCCGACTTGACAGCGCTGCGGGCCCAAACGATGACGCGGCAAAGCTCCTCCCAATAGTCGACCTCGGTGAAAGGGAGCAGCTCAACGGGCGCGCCCGTGACTATCAAACCGTCGAACGGCATGCCCGTCATCTCCCTCGAGTCGATGTAAAAACGCTCTATGTGTTCGGCCGGAGTGTTCTTCGACGCGTGCCCGTGCATGGCGGCCAGATGCAGCTTGACGTTGGCCCGGCTGTTCGAAAGCACGCGCGCTATGTCAAGCTCGGTCTCTTGTTTCTTGGGCATGATGTTGACCAAGGCGATGTCAACATGCGGCCTTGGACCTAACTGGCCGTAGCCGTAGGCCTTGATGCCCTCGCTGGCAAGAATTTCAATTGCCGGGAGGCCTTCGGGAAGGAAGATTGGCATGCAGAGAAATGTTAATCCGTCGCAAAAATAACAATAATCGGCGGAAACAGGACAAGCGCGGCCCGTGCAGGGAAGCCTCCAGGCGCAAAACCGCTTGCATGCAGTGAAATCCCGCCCCGGGTACTATGCAATCTTTCCTTGGGTTGTATGGCGTCTTGCTTTGGGTAGTATGTTTTTTCTATTTTTACCGTAAGATTATATATTTTTACCTTGCAAATACATATCTTTACCCTAAAGATATATGTTTTTAAGGTAAAAACAAAGATTTCATTCTATGCAAGGGAAGATTGCATACAACCCAAGGAAAAATTGCCTCCCTCCCGGGCAAGGATAGCTTCCCGTGCAATCGCGTTTTGCGCGGTGTGCCATATCACTCCAAAATGCTTGCCGGGCGCTTGCGGGCAGTTTTGTTTGCCTATCTTTGCGCCGTCAAACCATGGCCGGCATTGCGCGGCGCGGCTTTCCGCATGCCGCCGTGCTTGTCTCCGGCCATAGCCAAAGGCTGCGTGATGTTCCTTTACAATGACTATTCGGCTTACCTCAGAGGGCTCTTCGGTTGCAAGGTCCAAAAGATTTCGGTCAATGCCGGCCTCTCTTGCCCTAACCGCGACGGCACTCTCGGCACGGGGGGATGCACGTATTGCAACAACCTTTCGTTCAGTCCGGAGTATTGCGATTCGTCGAAGCCGGTTGCAGAGCAGTTGAGTGAGGGCGTGCGTTTCTTCTCCCGCAAGTACCCCCAGATGAAGTACCTCGCTTATTTCCAGTCGTATACAGGCACGTACAGCTCCCTTGACGGCTTGAAGCGGATGTATGAGCAGGCTCTTTCCGTCGACGGCGTGCTTGGAATAGTCATCGGCACGCGTCCCGATTGCGTTTCGCCGGGCTTGGTCAGATACCTTTCAGAGCTTTCCCGGCAGGCTTACGTCATTGTCGAGTACGGGGTTGAGAGCATCGACGATGCCATCCTGCGGCGCGTCAACCGTGGCCATGACTACGCTACGGCGGAGAGGGCGGTGATGATGACTGCCGAGGCGGGCGTGCACGTCGGCATCCACCTTATGCTTGGCTTTCCGGGTGATACGGTCGAGGCAATCTTAAGGCAGCCGGCCGTTGTTTCGCGCTTGCCTGTGACGACGTTGAAGCTGCACCAGCTGCAAGTGATACGCGGCACCCGCCTGGCGCGTGAGTTCGAGGCCTCGCCCGGGGCGTTCCCGAGTTTCACGGTAGATGAGTATGCCGACCTCGTTGCGCGCTATGTCGAGATGCTTCGCCCGTCGATTGTGTTGGAACGTTTCGTAGCCCAGTCGCCCGGGCCGTTGCTTGTTTCCCCCCGCTGGGGGATAAAGAACTACGAGTTCGCCGAGAAGTTGAAAAAGAAGTTGCTTGAGCGCGGATCGTGGCAAGGGAAACTCTACGAAGATCAAGAAAAATAGCTACTTTTGCAATGCGCTTTGACGGGCAAGACTCCGTCAGGGATTCAGGCAAAGGCCGCAGGCAATGACCCGGCCCGCCCTATGCAAGCAGAAAGGACTTAGAACAAATAAAGATATTGCTATGAGACTTATCATTGAACCAGATTACAAGAGCGTGTCGAAGTGGGCTGCCAATTTTGTGGCGGCAAGGATCAAGGCGGCTGCCCCGTCGCCGTCGAAGCCTTTCGTGTTGGGGCTTCCGACGGGCTCCTCTCCCTTGGGGATGTACAAGGAATTGATCGAGCTTAACAAGAGCGGCGTTGTTTCGTTCGCTAACGTCGTGACGTTCAACATGGACGAGTACGTGGGGCTGCCCGAGAGCCACCCCGAGAGCTACCATTCGTTCATGTGGAACAATTTCTTCAGCCATGTAGATATCAAGAAAGAGAACGTCAACATACTCAACGGCAACGCGCCCGATTTGCATTTGGAATGCGAGCGTTACGAGGAAAAGATAAGGCAATGCGGCGGCATCGACCTCTTTGTTGGCGGCATAGGCCCCGACGGGCATATCGCTTTTAACGAGCCAGGCTCGTCATTGTCTTCCCGCACGCGTGTCAAGACCTTGACTACTGACACGATAATCGCCAATTCCCGTTTCTTTGACAACGATGTCAACAAGGTGCCCAAGACGGCTTTGACCGTCGGGGTAGGCACGGTTCTCTCGGCGAGGGAGGTGCTTGTCATCGTCAACGGGCATGGCAAGGCCCGCGCCTTGAGGCATGCCGTCGAGGGCGGCGTTACGCAGATGTGGACGATTACTGCCTTGCAGTTGCACGAGAAGGGCATAATTGTTTGCGACGACGCGGCTACCTACGAATTGAAGGTAGGCACTTACCGTTATTTCAAGGACATCGAGTGCATGAACATCGACCCGGCTTCGCTCTTGAAATGACTTGGCAGTGCCTTCCACATAGTTCAAAAACAAAGTTTTTCAGGTGCTAAATAAAATGAAATCATATTTACCGGAAAGGTTTTATTATTAATTTTGCACTGTCTCACAACTAATCACTTAATATTATGGTTAATTTTAAAGAGTTAGGCCTTGTAAACACCCGCGAGATGTTTGCGCGGGCAATAGAGGGCGGGTATGCCATCCCTGCTTTCAACTTCAACAACATGGAACAGCTTCAAGCCATTATCCAGGCTGCGGTTGAGGCCAAGTCGCCTGTGATACTTCAAGTTTCGAAAGGCGCCCGCAACTATGCCAATCAGACGTTGCTCCGCTATATGGCCGAGGGCGCGGTTGAATTTGCCAAGGAGCTTGGTTGCGCCAACCCAGAGATAGTCCTCCACCTTGACCATGGCGATTCGTACGAATTGTGCAAGAGCTGTGTTGACATGGGTTTCTCGTCGGTAATGATTGACGGGTCGCACCTTCCTTACGACGAAAATGTTGCCTTGACACGCAAGGTTGTAGAGTATGCCCATCAGTATGATGTTACCGTCGAGGGAGAGCTTGGCGTTTTGGCTGGCGTTGAGGATGAGGTTTCTTCCGACCACCATACTTACACCAAGCCCGAGGAGGTTGTTGATTTCACCACTAAGACAGGTTGCGATTCATTGGCTATTTCGATAGGCACTTCGCACGGCGCATACAAGTTCAAGCCCGAGCAGTGCACGCTTGACCCTAAGACGGGCAGGCTCGTTCCCCCGCCATTGGCGTTCGATGTCCTTGACGGTGTGATGAAGGAGTTGCCGGGTTTCCCGATTGTCCTCCATGGCTCGTCGTCAGTTCCCCAGGAGTATGTTGACATGATTAACCAATGCGGCGGCAAGCTCGAGGCTGCCATAGGCATCCCTGAAGAGGAGCTGCGCAAGGCTGCCCGCTCGTCGGTTTGCAAGATCAACATTGATTCCGACAGCCGCTTGGCCATGACTGCTGCCGTGCGCCGCGTGTTTGTCGACAAGCCGTCAGAGTTCGATCCTCGCAAGTATTTGGGTCCTGCGCGTGACGAGATGAAGAAATTATACCTGCACAAGATCGTCAACGTGCTTGGCTCGAATGGCAAGCTGGTCGGTTGAACAGGCTTCCGTATCATCAAAGGCTCAAAGGATGTTAATGCTTTTGGGCCTTTGCCTTTAATATTCGGTGCACTGTGGAATCATCGGGAATGGATGCGGGGCGATGCTTCATGCTGGCAGTTATTGTCTGCATTACGTTTTTCCTTTTGTCGAGGCTGTTAATGCAGGCGGCCACGCTGCTTTTTGGCCTTGACTTGTCTGTTCCTTGGCATTTGAGAATGGTCATGGCATTCAACCAAGCAGTGGCGGTGCTGGCTCCGTCGTTGCTGTTGAACAAGATGCTTGCGGGCAACCGGAAAACAGGTTTCATATCTTCACTGCGCCGGAGGCCTTCGGCTCGCTATGCCTCCATGTCGTTCCTTGCGGCTGTGGCTGTCCTTCCGTTGATGTCGTTCCTGTCGCATGCCAACGCGTTTGCCATTCCTGGCAGCGGTTGGCTTCATGAGCTTTCCATGTCAGAGGATGCTTTGGTGCAATCGGTCTATTCATTGCTTTTCGACGATGCCGGATCTTGGGGTTGGGTTGGTAATTTCATGGTTTTAGCCGTCATTGCGGGTATTTGCGAGGAGTTCCTTTTCAGGGGCATAGTCCAGGGTTTCCTTGCCAAGGTTCTTGCTCGTCCCGGTATTGCGGTCGTTATCTCAGCTTTGATATTCAGTTTAGTCCACTTGCAGGTGTCGGAGTTCCTTCCCCGTTTCGCTATGGGTGTCATGTTGGGATATGCCTATTTTTTGTCGGGCAATATATGGGTTCCGGTGGTCATGCACGTTTCAAACAATGGCTTTGCCTTGTTGTTTTCCCGTTTTGGGCTTGATGATACTTTCTTGCTTGCGGGCATTTCGTTACCTGCGTTCATATTGCTATGTTTATTGTGCAAGAAGAACATATCTCCCCGGCATGCAGGTTAGTCCCGAGTGCCGTCATTTGTTGCCGATGCTACCCGTTTTTGTTTGATATTCTGTATTTAATATAAAAAAAAACATAACGAGGCTGCCATTATATTGTAAGTTGTTGTCTTTCTTCAAAATCAAAAGCTGTTTCTGGTGCTGTTTTTTTTTGCCTCCTTTTCTTTTTTTGGTTTTCTCTT
>CAZWPW010000003.1:0-13101 GCA_964635525.1 uncultured Bacteroidaceae bacterium | reverse complement strand
GAGGCTGCCAATATATTGTTAGTTGCCGTTTATCACCTACCTTAGCACCTTCTTTAAGTGATGACGTTTTTGGCCTACTTGAAAAGCAAGGGATGTCGCTGCAACTTTTTGTTGCTGCTGCTGTTTCTTTTTCTCGTTTCCTCATCTGCCACAGCTTTTGGGCAGGAAATAACAGGGTTCGTCAGGGATTCTGTTACCAATGAGGTCGTTTCGTACATGGCAGTTTACTATGACGGCACGAGCGTGGGGGCAATGACCGACGACGATGGCAGCTATTCGTTGAAGGCCTTGCCCGGACATGACGAGCTGACCTTTGCGGCGGTAGGGTACAAGACGAAGAAAGTGTCAATTGTTGCCGGCAAGAGCCAGACTGTGGATATTGTTGTAGTTCCAGACAACATTGCGCTTGAGGAGGTCGTGATAGAACCCAAGAAGGAGAGGTATTCGAGGAAGAACAACCCGGCTGTGGAGCTGATGAGGAAGGTGATAAGCCACAAGAACAAGCAAAAGCTCGAAGAGAACGATTACTACCACTACGATGTCTACCAGAAGATGACCACCTCCCTTGACGATATAAGGCACGACATGTTCGACAAGGGCATATTCAAGAAGATGCCTTTCTTGGTTGACCATGTGCAGCCCTCTCCGGAGACGAACAAGCTCATCCTCCCGCTTTCAGTTCAGGAAACGGCCTCAATGGTCATTTACAGGAAAACCCCGGAATCGAAGAAGACAATCATACAGGGCACCACGTCGTCGGGCATTGACAAGATGTTTTCGACTGGCGAGAATCTTGGCGCGATGCTGAAGGATGTCTTCACCGACATTGACATATACGACAACAACATCGACTTCCTGCACTTGCGCTTCATAAGCCCCATCTCGACGCATTCTGCCATTTCGTTCTACAAGTACTACATCATGGACACGGTGATGGTCGAGGGCAACGAGTGCATTGACGTGTCGTTCGTGCCTAACAATTCTCAGGATTTCGGGTTCACTGGCCATTTGTTCATCCTCAACGATTCGACTTATGCCGTTAAGAAATGCATCTTGAACCTCCCCAAGAACACGGGCGTGAATTTGGTTGAGTCGTTGTTGATAACTCAGGAGTTCGAGCAGTTGCCAAACGGTCAGTGGGTGATCAAAAACGACGACATGATTGCCGAGCTTTACTACATCAAGGCTTTGCAGGGCTTCCAAGTCAGGCGGCAGACGCGCTATGACAACTATTCGTTCGACCCTATCGCGCCCCGCATCTTCAAGACGAAAGGAGATATCATAAGGGAGAGCGACTACAGCATGAAGGACGAGAGCTTCTGGGAAGAGAAACGGCAAGTGCCTATGACCAAGCAGGAGAGCGCCCTCGACGAGTTTGTCAAGAAGTTGATGGCAATCCCTGGCGTGAATTGGATAGTGTTCATCGCGAAAGCCTTCATCGAGAACTTCGTGGAACTGAGCTTCAACGGCGAGCCGAGCAAGTTTGACTTCGGCCCGGTCAACACTACGTTGACCTCGAACTACGTCGACGGGTTCAGGTTGAGGCTTAGCGGGCAGACGACGGGCCAGCTCAACCCGCACCTTTTCCTTAGCGGGTATGTGGCATACGGGTTCAAGGACAAGAAAGTGAAGTACATGGCAAAGGCCGAATACTCGTTTGACAAGAAGAAGTTCCTCGCCCGCGAGTTCCCCAAGCACAGCCTTGCCGTTACATACCGCTATGATGTCATGTCGCCCATGGACAAGTTCCTGAGCACTGACAAGGACAACGTCTTCCTTTCTCTCAAGTCGAGCACCATTGACCAGATGTCCTACGTCCGCGACATAAACGTCGTTTACGAGCGCGAAACGCTT
The DNA here is from genome assembly GCA_964635525.1 of uncultured Bacteroidaceae bacterium. Lineage (GTDB taxonomy): Bacteria > Bacteroidota > Bacteroidia > Bacteroidales > Bacteroidaceae > Avibacteroides. The sequence goes on along the minus strand of CAZWPW010000003.1, from coordinate 11,247 downwards.
TCGGGTTTCTCCTTCAAGCTCTCTGCCGGCCACAAGAAAGACACTCCCACGGGAAACCTGTACTATATCCCCAACTCTCCCGATTATGACGAGACCAACGCGCTGCATTCAATCACCACGACCGAATTTGGCGCCACGTTGCGTTATGCGCCGGGCGAAACATTCGTCAATACCAAGCAACGCCGGGTGCCGTTGAACCGCAACGCGCCGGTGTTCACTTTGTCGCACCAAGTCGGCATCAAAGGGTTGCTTGGCGGCGACTATGATTACAACTACACCGAACTGGGGATATTCAAGAGGTTCTGGCTCTCATCATGGGGCAAGGCAGACATCAACATCAAAGGTGGGATACAGTGGAACAAAGTGCCGTTCCCGTTGTTGATCATGCCCGAGGCAAACCAATCGTTCATAACGCAGAGGAACACTTTCAACCTGATTAACAACATGGAGTTCCTCAACGACCGCTTCGCCTCGCTGATGATTGACTATGATATGGGAGGAAAGATTTTCAACCGCATTCCCGGGCTGAAGAAACTGAAGTGGCGCGAGGCGTTCGGCTTCAAACTTCTCTACGGCTATTTGTCTGACAAGAATAACCCGTACAAGAATGAAGGCGACACCGGTTTGTTCAAGTTCCCCACGCGCAACGGGGAGGCTACGAGCTTCGTCATGGGAAAGGCTCCGTACATGGAGTTCTATGTCGGCATACACAACATCTTCAAACTAGTGCACATTGACTATGTCAGGCGCATCAACTACCTTGACAACCCCGGCATAAACAAGCACGGTGTCCGCTTGATGGTATTGTTGCTGTTCTGAACCGGCAGTCAAGCCATCCACTTGCCGGTGATGAACGAGATGATTGCTATGGCTACCCCTATTATGATGAAAAAGACCGTCACGAGAAGCACCTTGCGGATGCCTTTTATCTCGTCGTTTGCACGGCCTTTGGCTGCTGGCGACCTTTTTTTGTCGGCTTTCCTTCCTGCTCGTGCTTTGGTGTTGGTTTTCTTAGTGTCCCGCATCATTTGTTTTGGTAATCAAGGCTTTCGGTTCATGGTGTATATAGTTTCAACTGAAGCGCTTCCGTTGCCACCATGTCTTCATTGGGTAATGCAAATATAGTGCTTATAGCAGAGAAAACGGTATCGCTCGAGGTTGGCTATCGCTCCCTTTTTATACCTTCTACGGTTAATTATAGTTAAAGCTATGTTTGTCACCAATCCCAATCTTGTTGCCGTGGCAAAGTTTTGGATTACATTTGCATAATGGATACCAATGGGTTGCCATGAGCAAGAAAGTGGAAAAGACATTGAACCAACATCTGAGCAAGGCGCGGTTGACCCTTCGCAACCAGATAATTGACACGGCATACGCCATGTTCAAGCAAAAGGGAATAAAGAACGTGACGATGGATGAAATATCCTTTTCGCTCGGCATCAGCAAGCGGACAGTATATGAACTGTTCATCGACAAGGAAGAACTGCTTGTCAGCGGGATGCTCAAAAGTTGGGAGTTGAAGAAGCTCACGTTTGACAAACTTGAGCAACAGGGCTGTGATGTCATCGACATTGCTTTGGCATACTACAAGATGGTCTTGGAAGAGCACCGAGATGTTTGCCATGAGTTCTATGCCGACATAAAAAAGTACCCGAAGGCAATAGAGCTAATCGAAAAGTTCAGGAGCGAAAACAAAGCCGGCACGCGGAGGTTTGTAGAGCGGGGAATTGCCGAAGGGCTCTTCAATCCCGCCATGAACTACGAGCTGCTTGACAACATCGTCTCGGCTGACTGGAAGCCAGTATTGACCGAAAGATTCATGAGGCAATTCGGCTTCGAAGAGGTATTAAGCAACGTGGTGATGGTCTTGCTGCGAGGCATATCCACCCCCGAAGGACTATTGCGCATCGACAAGTTATACGCCAACATCAAGCCATGATGCCTGCCGGGGCTGGCGCAATGCGGCATTTAACCTGTTTTGATGCCGAAAAATCATGCACTTCTTCACAATGTGGCAAATATTTGTTTTTTTTGCAGAGTTTTTCAAAGGAAACACGCAAGAGAAATGAAACTGGTTTTCACAGTAACCGAATTGCGTAACGCAGTAGCCCAAAAGCGAAACGGAACGAAAGTGGGATTCGTGCCAACCATGGGAGCCTTGCACGAGGGGCATGCCTCGCTTGTCAAGCAAAGCGTTGCAGAGAATGGACTGACCGTCGCCAGTGTTTTCGTGAACCCTACGCAATTCAACGACAAAAAAGACTTGGAAACGTATCCACGCGACTTGGATGCCGACTGCAAGATACTTGCTGCATCGGGAGCAGACATAGTCTTCGCACCGAGCGTGGAGGAAGTATACCCGGAGGACGACACGCGAGTGTTCGACTTCACGCCATTGGACAAGGTAATGGAAGGATGCTACCGCCCGGGGCATTTCAACGGAGTGGCGCAAGTAGTCAGCCGCCTCTTTGATATAGTCTCGCCAGACAGGGCATACTTCGGAGAGAAAGATTTCCAGCAGCTTGCTATAGTCAAGGCACTTGTAAAGAAATTAGGGTTAGACATTGAAATACGCACCTGCCCGACGGTCAGGGAACCCGACGGGCTGGCTATGAGCAGCCGCAACATGCTCCTCACACGCGAGGGACGGCGACGTGCACCGGCTATATACGAAGTGCTTGAACGCAGCATTGGATATGCGGCAACGCACACAGTGGCCGAAACCGCCGACTTCGTAGCACAAGGCATGCACGGTGACGGATATTTGCGCATGCAGTACTATTCAATCGTTGACGGCAGAACATTGCAACCCGTCGACAATTGGGACGATTCCGACTATGTAGTAGGGTGCATAGCAGCATTCTGCGACAATGTCAGGCTTATTGACAATGTGAAGTACAAACCTTTAATGACTGTTCCTTATGATGATTGAAGTCTTGAAATCAAAGTTGCACTGTGTCATGGTGACTGAAGCAAACCTCAATTACGTGGGAAGCGTGACAATTGACGAGGATCTCATGGACGCAGCAAACCTCGTTGAAGGCGAAAAGGTGTGCATTGCCGACAACAACAACGGAGAAAGGTTCGAAACATATATAATAAAAGGAGAAAGGGGAAGTGGGTGCATCTGCCTCAACGGGGCGGCAGCGCGCAAAGTGCAAGTTGGCGATGTCATAATCATCATGGCGTATGCATTGATGGATTTCGAAGAAGCCAAGTCATTCAAGCCCGCCGTGGTCTTTCCTGAACTGCCCTCCAACAAACTGCCAAGCCGTTGACGAAAGCAGGCAGGCCTTAACGACGCATCCTGCGGCAGTGGTTCATATCTTCGTCCCTGCCCACTTCATCTTGGCCATATAGTTGAAACATAGGATCAAAATCACCGTACAGTACACATGTTCAGCAAACCAGCAGTAGGCGACATCGGCTCTAAGGTGCAAGATGACAATAGAAATGAACACCGTGTAGGCCATCGTTGAAATAAATTCTAGGACAAAAGCCTTTTTCGTGTTGCCGGTTCCTGACACCGAATTGAACAGGATAAGGCCAGGCGCCAACAGCAAGTAAGAAGAACACATTACCCACATCGACTTGACGGAGTCATGCCCCAAATCACTGATGTTGGTGTATATGCGCGCCGTATGCTCGGGGAAGACAGATATCAACGCCACAATGGGAATTACAATGGCGTATGCCATGGCTATGTGCCTCATGATGGCTGGCTTGACCTCATCGCTCCTGCCCAACCCAATCAGGTTGCTGACAACCGACGAACATGTGGCGGCGAAAGCGGTCACCACAACGAAAGGTATTGTCGAGACGCTCCTGACAATGTTGGTAATAGCAAGCGGCCTTTCACCCAAATGCTCTATGAAGACGAAGAAGAGGAACCATATCGAAATCGAAAAGAAGTTCTGGATCATCGTCCAAGTAGATATGCGAAGAATCCCCTTGAGGATCGTTCTGTTGAAACGCCCAATCCTGTCCAACCCGTATTTCCTGCGATCGACCTTCCTCACCGTGTATATGATGAAGAACGTTGTCGAGACGCCTTCCGCCAATGTTGAACCTATCGCAGCACCGGCAATGCCCAAGGCTGGAAAACCAAAATTGCCGAAAATCAAGATGTAGTTGAACACGACGTTCGAAAACACCATTATTATAGAATTGAGCGTCAAAGTCTTCGTCTGCACCGTGCCCACGAAGAAAGCCCTGAATACCGCCGAGGTGAACGCGAAGAACAAACCTAATACCCTCCAATAAACGTAGATAGAGGCTTTCTCGCAAACCGCAGGAGACGAAACAATGCCTTGCAACACCTTGGGGGAAAGAGCCAGCGACAACGAACAAGCCACCAAAGCTATGGCAAGAAGGAAACCTACGCTGTGGTAGAAGATGTCGCCGATCTCCGAATGCCGCCCCTCGCCGTTGCGTCTGGCAATCATTATCTGCACGCCGATGCTGAAGCCGAAGCCGAGCATGAAGATAATCATGTAGTAAACGCCGGCTATCGCGGCAGCGCCAATCTCAATCTCGCCAACGCGCCCAAGGAATCCAGTGTCGGTCAACACCAACATCTGCTCCATGGCAAGGCTTATCAGGATGGGGTAGGCTATGTGCCAGATCTGCTTGTAGCCGTAGCTGGGCATTGAGGCTTTGTCGGTAACGTGTTCCATGATGCATTAGGTAACGCCGGGGCATGGCACACAGTGAATGGCGGAACAATCGATGTCGTCCGCCATTCACTGCAGCAAGCTTTCCGGTTGAATCAGTTCTTCAGGTTTGGTGAGTAAGTCCTCGCAAATTGCTTGATGATCAAAATCGTTTCCAGCGATGGGCGAGGCGCGTGAGCCTTGCCGCGCGTTTTGCTGTCACTGCCAAACTTGTCCTTAGTGTAGATAATTTTCATAGGCGGATAAAATGTGTTGTCACTAAGATAACGCCAAGCGCATACACATTATTATGCCGCCCCCACGGAATTTATGCTTTTTTCATGCAGAAAGCGAAATATTGTGTTCAGCAACCATCTTCCTCAGGTTCAGGATAGCATAGCGCATCCTGCCAAGGGCGGTGTTTATGCTCGTGCCGGTGGTCTCGGCAATCTCCTTGAACGACATGTTGTTGTAGAACCGCATGACAACTATCTCCTTCTGGCTCTGTGGAAGCCTCTCGACCATCTTTTGCAGGTCGCTGGTGATCTGCATGTTGATCATGCTCGTCTCGATGTTGTCATCGCACAAGTCAATATTGTTCAGCAAATCATGGTTGCCGTTTTCGCACGAAACAGTGCCGCAGCATTTCTCGGCACGGAAGTGGTCGAAAATAAGGTTGTGCGCAATGCGCGTGATCCAGTTGTAGAACTTGCCGTTGGCAGAATACTTGTTGTTCTTGATAGTCACAATGGCCTTGATGAAAGTGTCCTGGAAGATGTCTTCTGCTATCTCCTGATCCTTGATAATGAAGAATATGTAGGAAAACAAGCGCTGCTGGTAACGCTCCAGAACCACATCGAATGCCTTGTCATTGCCTTGAACGTAAAGGGCGATCAACTCATCGTCCTTCATCTTGCTGATGTTTGCCATTACTTTTCTTACTTCAAAATGTTATAAGGAGTAATGTTCAATCAATAGGCACGCGTTTTGTTGGGTTAATAAATCAAATGTTCGGTGTGCAAAGTAAACGCTTTTGTTAATTTACACAAAATAAATAGTAGGAAAAATACGGAGCCAAGGCAGAAATTGCATTAAAACTGTTTAAAGTCTAAATTTTAACCTTATTCATTCCACAAACCGGCCTTTTCTTCGGCTGGAATTTGTTTTTTAAATACGAAAACCTTATATTTGTTGTACTAAAAAGAAGAAGCCATATTGGTTGGATTGGGAAACTCATCAAATTATTCCTAACTACCGAGACATGCTTCTATCCTCAATGGCGGGCCACAACCTTTATAGGTGCTAAACGCCGGTGGATTACAAAGAGGAAGAGCACTCAAAACATGTCATACGGAGTTTTATCACATCGCCAATATGGTTTTTTCTTTTTTCATCCCCCAATCACCGGATCGGCTGGTCAGTGAGGAACTCCGCGAATTGTCCCCCGACACGTTCAAGAGCCTTTTCATGCTGGCTTTCAGTTCTTATGACGGCTTTAAAAACCTCTGATTCCATGTGCAAGACCATTTCGGCGAGCAATTTTGCTGACATCATGGGCGTGTCGAAATCCATGCTCCAGAAGTGGGAAAAGAATGGCACTTTTGTCCCTTGCGTCGATGAATGCGGCAACAAGTACTTTCGTGTGGACGAACTGCTCAACGTCCCGGAAATCAACGCTATGGTATATTCGGCTTGGGAGGAAGAAATGCTCGTGCGGCCGTTGCGCCCATACACGTCAATCGAATTGTTCGCAGGTGCCGGAGGGCTTGCGCTGGGAATGGAGAAGGCCGGTTTTTCGCATATCCTGCTGAACGAGATTGACCACGATGCCTGCATGACGCTACGCCGTAACCGCCCCGGATGGAACATCTTGGAACGCGACGTCCGTGAGGTGTCATTCGAAGAATACAAAGGGAAGGTCGACATCGTTTCAGGCGGATTCCCTTGCCAGGCTTTTTCCTACGCCGGAAAGCAGGGAGGCTTCAGCGACACGCGGGGGACGTTGTTCTTCGAGCTTGCGCGCGCCGTCGACGAGTCCCGCCCTAAAGTGTTTCTCGGCGAGAACGTTAGAGGGCTTTCAGCGCATGACGGGGGCAGGACATTGCAGACAATCAAGAACACCATAGCCGAGTTAGGCTACACGCTCGTCGAACCCCGTGTGCTGAAAGCTATGCTCTACCAAGTCCCGCAGAAGCGCGAACGCCTTATATTAATAGCTGTCCGCAACGACCTGGCGGCAAAAGCTCACTTCAAGTGGCCCGCGCCCTACCACAGAATCATGACGCTGCGCGATGCTTTTTTCAAAGGAGAACTCTACGGCGCCGATGTCCCGCACTCGGAAGGGCAAAAATACCCGCCCGCAAAGCAGAAAGTCATGGAACTTGTTCCTGAGGGAGGCTATTGGAGAGATTTGCCCGAGCAAGTGCAAAAAGACTACATGGGCGCAAGCTATGAACTTGAAGGAGGACGCACTGGCATGGCGCGGCGCCTGTCGCTTGACGAACCTTGCCTTACGCTAACATGCGCCCCTGCGCAGAAGCAAACCGAGCGTTGCCATCCTGCTGAAACGCGCCTTCTGACGGTGCGCGAGTATGCACGGGTGCAAACATTTCCCGACGAATGGGGCTTCGCCGGAACATTGTCATCGCAGTACAGGCAAATAGGCAATGCAGTGCCGGTAAACCTTGCCTATGCTTTGGCGCGTTCACTTATCCGCATGCTAAACGAGATGGAGGGGCAATGACGGCAGCCGGCGCAATGGTTTCCCGCCGTTTTCGCCCACAACCGCGCCCCGTCTTCTTCTTCTAACGCCTAACCCCCAATCCTGAATTTGCTATACCCGTTCTGTTGCCCCTTGGAGGCTTTTGATTATTTTTGCTCTGGAAAAGCGACGCAAACGGACAAAGCAATGGGCAAAAACAAACTGGCAAAGTTCAAGGACATGGAAGGATACCCGAACGTATTCCAATACCCATTTTCAGCACTTGACGCGAAAGACCCGCAACTAAAAGGGAATTGGGCAGGATACTTCGGCAACAACAGCCCCATCGTCCTCGAACTGGGATGCGGGCGCGGCGAGTACACCGTCGAACTGGCGCGCAGATTCCCCGCAGCAAATTACATAGGCGTTGACATCAAGGGGGCGCGCATGTGGGCAGGAGCGACGCAAGCACTCCGGGAAGGGCTGCAGAACGTCGCATTCCTGAGGACTAACATCGAAATCATCGACCGTTTCTTCGCCCCGGGAGAAGCCAGCGAGATATGGCTCACCTTCCCGGACCCGCAAATGAAGAAATACACCAAGCGCCTCACCTCAACATATTTCATGCAACGCTACAAGCGTTTCCTCGCCGATGGCGGACTGCTCCACCTCAAGACCGACAGCAATTTCCTCTACACATACACCAAATGCATGGTAGAACACAACAAACTGCCCGTCGATGCCATGACCGCCGACCTTTACGCGGCGGAAGACCCAGGCGGCATACTATCCATAAGGACCTATTATGAATCGCAATGGCTCGAAAGAGGCTTGGCAATCAAATACATCTCCTTCCGGCTGCCGCATTCGGCTGAATTGGAAGAACCGGAAGTCGACATAGAACCCGACAACTACCGCAGCTGCAACCGCAGCAAACGAAGCGCAAAAGATACCGCAAGGTGACGAAGGGTGGCAGTTAACGCACCCTGCAGCGCAATAAGAAGTACAAAATAACACTTAACAAACAAGGAAAAATGGCAATCTACCCTAAAATGATTCTCGACGCATTGGCGACAGTGCGCTACCCAGGCACTGGCAAAAGCATAACAGAGATGGGAATGGTCGAGGACGACATACGCATCGAAGGCAACAAAGTATCATTCTCGTTGATATTTGACAAGCCCACAGACCCATTCATCAAGTCAGTAGTCAAATCATGCGAAGCGGCGATAATGCTACACGTAGGCCAGCAAGTCGAAATCAAAGGCAACATTGCAGTGCTCACGCGCAAGCAAGCCCGTCCGGTGCCCGCCAAACTGCTCCCGGGAGTAAAGAACGTCATAGCAGTGGCATCGGGCAAAGGCGGAGTAGGGAAGTCTACAATATCGGCAAACCTCGCAGCCGCGCTCTCGCGGTCAGGCTACAAAGTCGGGCTGCTTGACGCCGACATCTTCGGCCCGTCGATACCAAAGATGTTCTCAGTCGAAGACGCCCGCCCCTGCGCGGAGGAAATCGACGGGCGGGATTTGATAATACCAATCGAAAAACACGGCATCAAGCTGCTCTCGATAGGATTCTTCATCGACCCGGGACAAGCAGCATTGTGGAGGGGAAGCATGGCAAGCAACGCGCTCAAGCAACTCATCGCCGACAGCAACTGGGGCGAACTCGACTACTTCATAATCGACCTCCCCCCGGGGACGAGCGACATACACCTGACCATAGTCCAAATGCTCGCCGTCACTGGTGTCGTAGTCGTCACAACACCCCAAGAAGTAGCCTTGGCCGACGCGCGCAAAGGCATCAACATGTTCACCAACGACAAAGTTGCAGTGCCGGTTCTCGGAATAATAGAGAACATGTCATGGTTCACGCCCGCCGAGTTACCGCAAAACAGGTACTATATCTTCGGAAAAGGCGGGGCGAAAAAACTCGCGGAAGAAACTAACGTGCCGCTCCTTGCACAAATACCAATAGTGCAAAGCCTGCGGGAAAGCGGAGACAACGGCACGCCCGCAGCCCTGCAAACATCGGCAGAGACAAGCCCGGCTTTCATGGAACTGGCATCGACCATCGCAGCACTGACCGAAAAACGCAACAACGAACGTGAACCAACCAAGATAGTGGAAGTAAAAAACAATTGGCCGAGGCACGCGTAACATGCTGTGCCATAAACTAAAACACTGTGTGCAAAGCACGCCGGCAACCCACACGGCACTGCCTTGCGCACGGTGCTATTCTTTTTCGGGCGGGGAGAAATCTTACCTTGGGTAGTATGTAATCTTCCCTTGGGTAGCATGCAATCTTTATTTTAAATTTAAGATTATATGTTTTTACCGTAAGTTTATATGTTTTTACGGTGCAAATATATATTTTTAAGGTAAAAATAAAGATATCTTGCAATGCAATGGAACTTTTCATGCCGCCCGGGGGAACATTGCTTGCCTCCTGCGGAAGGATTTCCCTTTTCCCGGAGACAGACAGCCTTCTGTCCGCACTTGCCCCGCGTGCTGGCCTGAGCTGTTCTGCGTGCTATCCGGGCGTGCATCCGGTTCTGCCCAAGAGTGTTTAGCGTAGCATGAGACCCCTGCAAAACGCCACGACGTTTTGCAGGGGTCTCGACTTAAAGATACGGATTTCAACGCAAATTCATGGCAAAATCACAAGGGAGTTTTGCAGAGGTTTCAAAACTTTTCATTTTGATTCCCTGTGTTTTATTTGTCAGTCAGCCGTTTATTTTCTCTATCCAATATTTCACTTTTTTAGAAACTTCGCTTGCATCGGTAGATGGCACTTCATCCAAAACAACGTAACCGTCCTCATTAATCTTTTTGTCTTGGCAACCCAACCTCTTTAAAGTGCTTTCCAATAGTTCCCTATCTTCTTTCCTATTAGCGAATTGTATCTGAACTTTTCCGCTGTTTCCATCTTCGATGATGTCCATATAAAGAGTCCCTTCTTCCTCAGAGGATAGCAGCTCACAAACTAACGTATCCCAATACCAAATGCCCATTTTCCAATTATCATAAGAGCCTACTTCATTTTTCCATGTCATAGTACGATGATAGCGGTTTATTATATCTTTCAGTTGCTCTACATTGTCTTTAATGTATCGCTGCAAATTCTTGTCTGACTTGAACGTCTCTACGAATTTTCCTTCAGGTATGTTGTAATAAGGTTCCGCCAAGTATTGCCACCATTCTCCCCAATTCCTGCGTCCTCCTTTTTCCCATTTCAACGGCTTTGAGAAATCATCATTTGTTTCATATTGAGCTTGTATGGAATAATGTCCTTTCCGCAATCCAACGTCGATAACTCCGGGATTTCCATTCGTATTTGTCATTTTAAACCCGTCACATTGCTCAGACATTCCTTCAACAAGCCATCCTTCTTTTTCCCATTTCGACAAAGCATCATCCCATAAACTTGTATCTTCTGTATAAACGGTATTTGCTTGTTGTTCGGAATCTTTTTCATTTGGTTTGTTTTCGGAAACAGTTCCTATACTTGCAACATTGGCCAGAGAATAAGAAAGCACATTCAAATCAACGGTAATACGCTGCTGTTGCTCTTGTTCCTCATCGCCAATATTTTTGGCATTGTCATAAGCTTCAGTGAAATTGTTACGTGTATTGTTTTTATGAACTTCCTTAAATTTGAAATTATCTCCATACAAGTCTTGCCGAAAAGCTTCTACAATATTGAAAAGGTAGTTTAACGAGGAGTCAGTTACTCTTCTTTTATCATTATGGCAAAAGTTTTCAATAAGCTCTTTGACTGCTTTACTTACTGTTGCTATGTGTTCCGGATTACAATGCATCGCCACATAAGAAGTTTGGAATTCGAGACGGATTTTTTTCTCATCCGTAAGATGACGGTCTTTAACTACCTCGC
>CAZWPW010000002.1:0-27525 GCA_964635525.1 uncultured Bacteroidaceae bacterium | reverse complement strand
AAAGTGGAGCTATTCTATGATGGATGCTGTCGAGCCATTTAAGGAATTCTATAGAAAATATTATGGAGCACAAGGGGGGGTAGTGTAAACTGAACCGTGCCAAGTATAATTTTGTTGTGTCAGAGGGTGACCCAAAGGCCATTTTAAGACCGTTCTATCAAGAACTACGATAGCCCAGCTCCCCTTAGTTGCCATGTCATTGTGCACGCTGTCATCTATCTGTCCGATATCATAGGCCTGCTCAATCTTCTTCAGAGCCTCAACGGGCAAGGGGCGCATTTTGGAAAGACGCGCTTTGATGGAGAGGAGCAAAAGGTTGCCCGGCATTGCAAGAACGAGATCAGTTATATATATTTGTCATTGAACCAATAATATCATCTGCACTATGAGAACTGAAAATTTCCTCCTTTTTGCTTTGTGTCCAATACTTGCTGTTAGCTTATGTTCATGTATGACAGGGAATACCTCCTCTAAATCAAGATCTTTTGGAGAGGTAGAAACGAGGGTTCTTCAGCTTGATGGAGATTTCAGGGGAATCGACGTGGGAGGAATCTTTGACGTGGTCTATGTTCCCGGAGAAGATTGCGCTGTAGAGCTTAAGACTCATACTGAACTCTTCGATTTGCTCGAATACAATATTGAAAATGAGATATTGGATATTAGCCTTAAATCCTTCAAAATTAATAAGAGGATAAAAACTTTAGTGCTGACCATACAAGCTCCGGTACTTGAGCTTGTTTCAATATCCGGAGCCTGTGATTTCACGGCCAAAGAGGGAATCATAGCAGAGGCCATGTCAATCAAGGCAAGCGGTGCGTCAGATATTTCCATCAACGGAGCGGTTGCGGATACATTGACACTCAAAATATCCGGGGCATCTGACGTAACGTTTGACAACTCGAAAGCGAGCTATATGGGCATGACAGTATCTGGGGCATCTGACGTGACAATTGACAACTTGGTAGCGAGCTATTTGGACATGACAGTATCCGGGGCATCTGACATCACAATAAAAGACTTGTATGCGGACTATTTGAACGTCATAGCGGCCGGCGCGGCAGATCTTAAGTTTACGGGGGAAGCAAATGAGAGCAAGTTCAAACTCAAAGATGGCTCGGATCTTAACATAAAAGGATTCAAATCACACGTCCTTACTACTACTGAAACCAGCGGCTCTTCTACAATAAGGCAGTGAACCAACTAACATACATGCACTATGAGAACTAAACATATCCTCATTTTCGTTTTGTGCACAATACTTGCAGTTTGCGTGTGTTTGTATATGATAAAGTCCATGTATCGATCTTCCATATATGAATCTTTGGGAGAGATAGAAACCAGAACCCTTCAGCTTGATGGCGATTTCAGGGGAATCGACTTGGCAGGATCTTTCAGCGTGGCATACGTCCCCGGGGAAGATTGCGCGGTTGAGATAAAAACCCATGCCGAAGTCTTCGATCTGCTTGAGTACAATATTGAAGATGGGATATTCAATCTGGGCATCAAACCCCGCACTACTGTGAACACAGACACTTTGCTGATAACCATACAAGCTCCCGAGCTTGAGCTTGTTTCAATAGCGGGAGCCTGCAAGTTCACGGCCAAAGAGGGAATCAAAGCAGAGGCTATGTTGATTGATGTAAGCGGTGCGTCAAATATTTCAATCAAAGGAGCGGAAGCCGACAGAATGGCGCTCGATATATCAGGCGCATCAAAAATCACTATGGCAGACTTGAATCTGAACCATTTCAACATGTCAGTATCCGGTGCATCCAATATCAAGTTGACAGGCAGGGCAAATGAGAGCAAGATAGAAGTCGACGGAGCGTCAAATCTTAACATAAAAGAATTCGAATCACCCGTCCTTACGACTGAAACATCGGGCTTGTCCAGAATAGTAAGGAAGTGAAATTATTAGCCGTTTTCGCTTGATTGCAAAACTGCTAATTTTGTTGTCGGGGGAAGTGCAGGCTTATGGATCGTAAACGCATACTTAAGGAAACATTTCTAATCATTGCCGGCATTGTGGCTTTATGGGCAGTGGTGGCGGTGGTCACCATGAACATAGTTGCCACTCCTTCATACGATTTGTTTGATGCGGAGGGTGATTGCTTGAGTGAAGATTCCTTTGAAGTATTCCAAGTCAATGATGCCGGCAATGCTTTGGCGCAGGGATTATCGCAAGTCACTCCGACCCGCAAACACACGAAATTGATAGTCCTGTTCATGAAAGAAGAAGGTCAGGAATACCATAAAGGCCAAGTGATAGAAATACCTCCCGGCAATTGTGCCAAGCAGATCGGGGTGTACAAATATATGTCTAAGAAAGGAAAGAGATCTATCCCGATAGCCGGCATACGGGAAAATTGACAAACAGCAAAGGAGGCAAACTATGAGAATATTTACCGTTGTCTTGGGTTGTTTTTGCGTGGCAAATATTAATCTGGCGCAAACTACTGACACGTTGTATTATGACAGGAACAGTAAAGGTTGCGATGAGGCTTTCGCCACATATTACCGCATATATTCGTTGCCTACGGGGGACATCCTGCAAGCTAAAAGATACAGGGATTATTATTTTACCGGCGAGCTTAAGTCTGAAGGAGAATACATCAGCATTGACAAGGATGATGATTCGAGGTCTGTTTTTGATGGAGAGTTCATCGACTATTACAAGTCGGGCGAAACAGAGCGGACAGGGGCATTTATAAATGGCAAGTTAGAAGGGGAATACGTGCAATACAACAAGGACGGGCTGATTATGCTGCACGCCTACTATAAAGACGGCAAATTGGATGGCATTTGCACAGAGTTCTCAGAAGACGGCTACGAATGTATACAAACAGAATACTCAAAAGGCGAGCCTCTTTATGACTATTATACCATATCGAACAGTGACGGGTATTGCAGCAAGGTAAGTTTGTCAACAGAACAACCTGTTTATGATACTCCATTATTAAATGAAAAGCATATAGTGTATAGGGATGGGGATGCGTGGCATTATTACTATAAAAACGGGATAATGGTAGGCATGACTGCTGATATGGTTAGTGATTATGGGAGATATTTCCAGCTTTCCATAATCATAGCCAACATTTCAATGTTTCCTATTGAATTTGAACCTAATAACATAAATGCTACGCTAATTGACAAGAAAGGTTATCAAAAAGTTTTTAAGGTTTATTCTTCAGATGATTACATGAAAAAGGTTCGCCAAGGTCAGAACTTTGCAATAGTTCTGACTGCCATTGCGGAGGGTATGTCTGCCGCAATGGCCGGGTATTCAACAAGCACGACCTTCATTGGTGGATCCGTATTAACAACAACGACGTATAATGCTGCGGCTGCATACCAAGCACGAGTAATAGCAAGCGATAGAGTTGCTGAATACAGCAATTCGTTGCTTTTGGACAGGGAAATCAAGGAAAAAGGCTATCTCAAACGCACAACTATTTTTCCTGGGGAAACTATTGCGGGATATATTAATATAGATAATAAAAGCGGTGTCACTAATATAGAACGCAAAAAAGGTGCTTCCATGGTGGTTGATATAGATTTCGGTGGGGCTATTTATTCATTTCCATGGGAAATATATGGGATATATAACAAGTAACCGATTCACACGCACATTCGAAAGGCGTGAGTTGCTTGTGCTATCGCGCTTGTCATTCTTTGCTTGCCCTTTTCCTTAGGTTTTCGTCGAGGATTATTTTTCTCATCCTCATGCTTTTGGGTGTTACTTCGACGTATTCGTCCTCTTTGATATACTCGAGTGCTTCCTCAAGCGAGAATATTACCGGAGGCATGATGTGCGCTTTCTCATCGGAGCCTGATGCCCGCATGTTCGTCAGCTTCTTCGACTTGGTAACATTTACCACGAGGTCCCTTTCGTGGACATGCTCTCCTACGACTTGTCCTGCATAGACCTCGTCTTGCGGTGAGATGAAGAAGCGTCCCCTGTCCTGCAACTTGTCGAGCGCGTATGCGTATGCCGTCCCCGCCTCCATTGCAATGATTGACCCGTTTTGCCGGCGGTCTATTTCTCCCTTGAATGGAGCGTATTGCTTGAAGACGTGTGCCATGATTGCCTCGCCTGCCGATGCCGTGAGGACATTAGTGCGCAGGCCTATTATGCCCCGTGAGGGTATTACAAATTCGAGGTTGACGCGTTCGCCTTGGCTCTCCATTGCCATTAGTTCGCCTTTGCGCCGTGTCACCATGTCAATCATCTTGCTTGAGCAGTCTTGCGGTACGTTTATAGTCAACTCTTCCAAGGGTTCGCACCGCTGGTTGTTTATTTCCTTGAATATGACTTGCGGTTGTCCTACTTGCAATTCGTAGCCCTCGCGCCGCATTGTTTCTATCAGCACCGAGAGGTGCAGCACTCCGCGTCCTGAGACTATCCATTTGCCCTCGTCTGCCCCTTTCTCTACCCTCAGCGCGAGGTTCTTGTCGAGTTCTCGCATCAAGCGTTCATGCAGGTGGCGCGAGGTGACATATTTCCCCTCTTGGCCGAAAAACGGGGAATCGTTGATTGCGAATAGCATGCTCATCGTAGGCTCGTCAATGGCAATAGGCGGCAGCGGTTCGGGTTCATTGAAGTCGCATAGCGTGTCGCCTATCTCGAAGTTGCCAATGCCCGTAATGGCGCATATATCGCCTGAGTCGACCGAGGCGGCCTTTGTCCTTTCAAGGCCTTCGAATACTTGCAGTTCCTTGATTTTTGTCTTTAACAACGTCCCATCGCGTTTGGCGAGCGTGATGTTCATGCCCTCAGCCAGTGTCCCGCGATGCACGCGCCCGACGGCGATGCGCCCCGTGTATGACGAATAGTCGAGCGAGGTTATGAGCATTTGCGGTGTTCCCTCGCGGCGTTGCGGTGCGGGGATATGTTTTATTATAGCATCGAGCAATGCCGTTATGTCGTTGGTTGGCGTACGCCAGTCGTCACTCATCCAATTGTTCTTGGCAGAACCGTATATCACCGAGAAGTCAAGCTGTTGCTCTGTGGCGTTCAAGGCGAACATGAGGTCGAAAACCATCTCATATACCTCGTCGGGGCGGCAGTTGGGCTTGTCAACCTTGTTAACCACGAGGATTGGCTTGAGTCCTATCTGCAATGCCTTTTGCAAGACGAAGCGCGTTTGCGGCATCGGCCCTTCGAAAGCGTCGACAAGCAGCAGGCAGCCATCGGCCATGTTGAGCACCCTTTCGACTTCCCCGCCGAAGTCAGCGTGACCCGGGGTGTCGATGATGTTTATCTTAATGCCCTTGTAGTTGATTGATACGTTCTTCGAGAGTATCGTTATGCCTCTTTCGCGTTCGAGGTCGTTGTTGTCCAAAATCAGTTGGCCCTTTTGCTTGTCTTCCCTGAACAAATGGCCTGCGAGCATCATCTTGTCAACCAAGGTTGTTTTGCCATGGTCGACATGCGCGATGATGGCTATGTTCCTTATGTCTTGCATGGATTGTTTTGTTAACCGGGCGCGAAATTACTAAAAATCCGCACATCTTCTTGCTTGGCAAGTGCTCAAGAGCCTCAACTGCCAAGCGTATGGATAGCAATTGGGGAACGCACTGGGCATGATGCCCTGCGTCCCCCGTTATGATTCCATGCCTCGGTATTGCGAGGCTAAGGTTTTTAGTTGATTCCTAATTTCGTTTTTACATCTACCGTGACATCAACGCTCTGCTGCTCGTTAACGTAGGGTATTGGGGTTTGGCTAAGGTCGAATATGTATGTGAAGCCTTTCTCGGTGCCTACTGCTTTGAGAGCTTCGGTTGCCTTGCGGATTATAGGTTCGGTGAGTTCCTGTTGTTTCCTGACGAGTATTTGCTCTACTTCAGCCCTGAACTCTTCTCCGCGCTGCTGCAGGTCGTATATTTCCTTCTCGCGGCGTTCCCTTATGCTTTGTGGAAGCGAGTCGCGTTGCGTTACGTACTCAGTGTACTTCTTCTGCAACTCTTGCTCTGCCATTTGCATTTCATCAGTATATTTCTTGTTGATTTCCTCCATTTCCAACCTTGCCGCATTGTATTCGGGCATGAGGACAATGATTTCTGACATGTAGACATGACCGAACTTTACAGTCTGCGCCATTGCCATCATTGGCAGGAGCAACATGAACATTAGTGAGACCTTTTTTGCCATCTTTTATTATTGTTTTTGTTTTTGTTTTTGCAAATATAACGATTATCGGCGCATTTGTTTTTATGCGCGTGATTATTTTGCTACACAATCAAATGGTGTGGGGCTTAGTTTAGTCGCCGTATCCCATTTTTTCCAGCACTTCGTTGCTTATGTCAATCTTTGGCGAGGCGAAGATGATATCGGCGGCGGTTGCCCTGTCAATGACTACCGAATAGCCTTTTGCCTCCGCTATTTCCTTCACCGCGTTGTATAGCTCGTCTTGGATAGGTTTGATGAGGCTTTCACGTTTCTTGTACAACTCGCCTTCTGCCCCGAAGTATTTGCGTTTGAGTTCAGCTGCTTCGGTCTCTTTGTCGAAAACCTCTTGCACTTTTTCTTTCTTCTGCTCTTCCGAGAGGTACACTGATTCTGACTCGTAGTTCTTCGCCAAAGTTTCGGCTTCGTTTGAAATTACCTCTATCTCGGCCTGCCATTTCCTTGAGATTTGGTTCAACTGTTCGCTTGCGCGCTCATAGGCGGGGACATTCTTAAGGATGTACTCGGTGTCAATCAGGGCAAACTTCTGCGCATTCGCAGCAACCGCCACGAACAAGGCTGCCGACAATGTGATGATTAGTTTTTTCATGACTGTGTGGTTTTGGGTTGATTGTTTTCGTATGTTGGTTAGAATTCTTGGCCTAAGATGAAGTGGAATTGGCTTCCGCTGTATTGCTTGCTGCCGAACACCGGGTCGAAGCCATAACCCCAGTCTATACCCATCAGTCCGATCATCGGAAGGTAAATCCTCACGCCCACTCCGGCCGAGCGTTTCAGGTCGAAGGGGTTGAACTTGTTGACATCATGCCATGCGTTTCCGGCTTCGAGGAATGCCAGGGCATATATCTGGGTCGATGTTTGCAGCACGATTGCCTGCCTCAATTCGAGCGTCATGCGCGTGTAGGCATAACCCGTGGTGTAGAGGTTCGGCGTCAGACTGTTGCTGTCGTATCCGCGCAGGGCGATTGTTTCAGTGTAATAGCCGCTCGAATATCCCGACATGCCGTCGCCTCCCACGTCAAACGTCCCGAAAGGAGATTTCTTGTACTTGTTGTAATGCCCCAGCACGCCGAACTCGAAGCGTGTCATAAGGACAGGACATTTTGACCTTGACGAGAGCGGGGTGTAGGTTTTCAGCCTGAATTTCCATTTGTGGTACTCTACCCATTTGTGCATCTTGTTCTGGTCTTCCTGCCAGTTCTCGTCGCTCGGCGACTGCGCATATCCTGAATAGTCCTTTCCGGAGATTAAGGAATATGGCGGGGTGAGCTGCACCGACACCATGAATTCCGAGCCGCGGCGCGGATAAATGGGGTTGTCAACTGAATTACGAGACCACGTCAGTCCGAGGCTCAAGTCGTTGCACTCCCCGTCGGTGACTGCGAAATAACTCCAATCGCGCAGGATGTACCTCTGGTAGCCTAACTCGAGTGTGAACGAGAAATAGTCGTCAGGCCATTTCAGCCTCTTTCCGAAAGCAATAGTCGCCCCCCAGATTTGAACCGACTGGTCAGGGTCATAGTACGACTCGTAGCTGTTGTAGTAGTTGTAATAGCTTGAACTACCCAGCATGCTGTAGTAGTTGCTGAGGAATGCAGTGTTGTAGTAGTTGTCGCTGATGTCGGTTTGCTTCGAATAGTAAACCGAGACAGAGAACGAGTTGGGACGCTTGCCGCCAAACCACGGGTCGAAGAACGATATGCTGTACGATTGGTAATAGCGTGCGTTGGTTTGACCGCTTATCGTCAGGGTTTGTCCATCGCCTTGCGGCAAAATGCCCTTGTAGTTATTTGAACGGCCAAACAGGTTGCGCATTGAGAAGTTGGTGAACTTCAAGCTCACTTTGCCGACGACACCCGTCTGCCCCCAACCCGCTGACAATTCGATCTGGTCGTTAGCTTTTGATTCGAGGTTGTAGACCATGTCAACGGTGCCCTCCTCGGGGTGCGGTTGCGGGTCGATGCCAATAGTCTCAGGGTTGAAATGCCCCATCTGGGCTATCTCGCGGTATGAGCGCTCCATGTCCTCCTTGCTGAACAAGGCTCCGGGCTTTGTCCTCAACTCACGGCGCACCACATAATCATACAGGCGGTCGTTGCCGTTGATGATTACCTTGTTGATCGTTGCCTGCTGCCCCTCGTAAATACGCATCTCCAAATCGATGGAGTCGTTAACGATGTTTACCTCAACAGGGTCTAATTGGTAGAATAGGTATCCATTGTTGTAATAGAGGTTGCCGACCGCATCCTCGTCGGTGTTCAACCTTTCGTCGAGCTTCTTCTGGTTGTACACATCGCCGCTCTTCATGTCGAGGATGTAGTTCAGCCAATCGGTCGAATACAAGGTGTTCCCTACCCAGGAGATGTTGCGCAGGTAGTATTTATGTCCTTCTTCGATTTTGATCTTGATGTTGACCGTCTTCTCATTGTGCGGCGTGACGCTGTCAACGATGATGCGGGCATCACGGTATCCTAATTCGTTGTACTTGTCGATGATTAGATTCTTGTCCTCCTTGTATTTCTCTTCTATGAATTTCTTTGGTTTGAACAAGGTGAGTAAATAACCTTTCTGGCTCGTTTTCTTCATTACCCGGCGCAGTTTCTTCTCGCTGAGCACTTCATTGCCTTCAAATACTATGCTGTTGACCTTGACTTTTTCTTTTTTGTCAACGTACACATCTATTATCACCTCTCCCTCGGCTGAAACGTCGTCCTTTTGGGTTATGTATACTTCAGCATTCTTGAATCCCTTGTCATCGAAATGGCGTTTGATGAGTTTTTCTGCCCTGTCGATATAGTTAGGCGTTATCTGGTTGCCTTTAGCGAATTTCACTATGTCTTGGATGTCTTCGCGCTCGCTTTTCTTTACCCCATGGTAGCGCACGTCCGATATCCTCGGGCGCTGGGCGAGGGATATCTTCAGCCATATCTTCCCATCTTGTATTTTTGTAGCTTCTATTTTGACGTCTGAAAACAGCCCGTGCCTCCAATATCGTTTTAGGGCATCGGTTATTTCATCGCCCGGCACCGAGATTGTTTGCCCGACTGACAAGCCTGACAATCCGATGAGGATATAATCCTCATAGTTCTTCACGCCCTCGACTTCTATGGCGGCTATTTCATATTTCTTGGGATTGCCTGAATAGACAATGACGGGCAAATCCTCTTCTACTTCTTCTCCGGGTTCTTCATATATGAGCTCTTGTCCTGGCAGCCCTCCCTGGTTGATTGTGTCGTTTTCGTGCTGTTGCGCCGCGAGCGGTGCTGTTGCCGCCGCAAGTGTGAGCACGAATGTTATAAGTATCTTTTTACACATCATTATGATAATACCGTATATTGTTGCATTTGATTCCCGTTCGTCCCTTTCACCTCAGCTGCTCACTGGTTTTGCCAAACCTGCGTTCGCGCTGCTGGTAATCATATATGGCTTTGTAAAATTCGTCTTCCTTGAAATCGGGCCAATACGTTTCGCAAAAATACAGTTCCGAATAGGCGCATTGCCATAACAAGTAATTGCTCAACCGCAGTTCCCCGCCCGTGCGTATAAGCAAATCGGGGTCGGGCATGTAATTTGTCGACATGTGGGCCGAGAGGCAGTCTTCGTCAATTTCCCCCAAGCCCATCTTCCCTTCTGCCACTTTTGAAGCTATCGACTTGGTTGCGCTTGATATTTCCCATCGCGACGAATAGCTTATGGCCAGCGTCATGCACATTCCTGTGTTTGACGATGTTTTGGCGATGCATTCTTTCAAACGATCGCTAACGTTCACTGGCAAACGCTCCATGCTGCCGATGACCTTGAAACTGATGTTGTTCTTCATGAAGATTTCCTCTTCAAGGTGGTCTATCAACAACTGCATCAATGCCGTGACTTCATCGTAAGGCCTGTTCCAGTTTTCTGTGGAGAACGTGTACAAGGTAAGCCATTTCACCCCTGCCCGCGCCGCTTCTTCTGCTATCAAATGGACTGTCTCGGCACCTGCACTGTGGCCAAAGCTGCGGTCATAGCCGCGCTGCCTCGCCCATCTGCCGTTCCCATCCATTATTATTGCAATGTGCGCTGGAATCCTGCTTGTATCTATCTTGTCCTTGTAGGCCATAATCGCCACAGTAATCGCTATCTTTTCATAAATTGTTGCATATCCTGCGTTTAGGGAGGATGTCGTAGGTCACGAACAGCATCACGAAAGAATATGTGTCGTTGTTCTTTATTCCTCTCGACTTTATCCCGTACGGGTCGTTCAACTGAAGACCCTCTTTGCTCGTCACGTCCAATCTGTCAGACATGCTGAACCTGAACGTGAATTCCATGCCGACGTTCAACCTCGGCTTGGCTTTCCATTTCACTCCTGCCCCGATCGGGAAATTCAATGTCCCGACAAAGTCGGCGGGAGCCGGAGCGAACGTCACGCCGAGCCCTCCTGTTATGTAGGGCGTCACGCGCTTCGTGTTCTTGTACCCTCCCCCTGTGCCATAAGCAAGGAAATTATACTCGAACTGGGCTCCTATGTCAAACAGTACCCTGCTGAATGTCGCTTGGCCTCCATCAGGGTATTGGTTGTTGCTGCTTGCCGTGCTGCCGGCTATCCCCGCAATGGCGAAATCGTATTTTACCGCCATGTGCGGATTTAATATCTGCCTTGCAACCACAGCCCCGCCAAGCCTCATGTCCTTGAAGGGGCGGGTCCAATTGGCATCACCCATATAAAAACTCCCGCCTGCCATGCCCCCGAGTTCCATCTTGTACTCTTCCTCTTGCGGGAAAACAGGCAGAGAGCATGCAACGGCTGCTGCCGCCAAGAGCGTCTTTAGTGTTTTGCGAATGACCTTGCGCATCTTCAAACAACTTCATATACTACTATTTAAACGCTCTTATAACCTCTAAATTATGCCCGGGCAGGCAAAATCGGCTTTTTTCACTCAATCGGCAAACCCAAGCCTGTTAACACGCCCTTTCCACACTTCGTCCGAATAGTCGCCATCGCTGCTGAAGAATATCCATATCCAGTCATCGCCGTCGACGGCTGCCGAATAGTAAACCCGCCCTTCGAACGAGTAGTCAAGGCGCATGTCGTAAGTCGATTCCCACCATACCAGGCCGTAATCCTCAGAGGTGTACAACGTCGACAGTTGCTCGCTGTCGCCTGAACCGAAAGCGATGGTCTCATCGGCATAATACAGCATGGTCGGCAAGGTCAATTTAGGAAGCCGCAAGGTCGAGGCACCTTCCATCTCTGTCCAGCTCACGCCGTCGAGGGAATACCAAGCGAAGGTAGTCGTGTCATTGAGGGCCGTCGCCGAATCCTCTGTCCCTATGACGCATAAGCGGTACTGCGTGCTGTTGGTTGCCAACTTGCGCTCGAAGCCCGAGAAGTTGTCGACGGGGAAGGCGGAGGGCACTTCGCCGGAATCACTTTCCCACGAAGAACAATCGGCAGTCAGACGGAAAGTCTTGACACCGTTGTCATCCACTATGGCAACAAGTTTCTGCGTTCCGTTCGTTGTTATTGCCCCGACGAGCATTTCAATTTGCCCGTCAAGCGTTGTGGCCTCCCAAGTGACGGCATCATCCGAAACCAATAGGCTGCCCGCGTCGGTAACCATGTAAAGCCTGCCGCCAAAGACTTGGGCAGAACCTAACTTGGCATCCGAAAGGATTGTGCTGAGGTCGTACTCGTTCCATGCCGACGACATGTTGCTCCAGCTGTTCTTGAAAACCGACACGCCCGAGGAGGTCTCGGCAAATGTGGCAATCTCGTCGCCAATGACTACCGTCCGCGTCACGCCGGTTGCTTTCGAGTAAGAAAACGAATCGGCTACCTTGCTCCACACAAGCGTGTCAGGGTCAACCTGGTGCACCGGCACGGTGATAGTGTAAATGCAAGTCGTCACTTCGTCGCTTGCATACACTTTAAGCCTGATGGGACTTGTCAAATCCAACGAGTCGGCATAAGTCCAAGCCACTTCCTCCTCGCCGCCCTCGCCATCGTCGACGAGGAGCATGCCGTAAGCAGCCGCCGATTGAATAGACAGGGGCATCTTCTCGACATTGCTGCCGTAGGGCAACGAATCACGCAAATAAATCTGCTTGCTCAGCTGGTCGATAGTAAATGAAAACTCGTCTGCGCTGTAAGTCACGGTGTCAAAAACCTCGACGAACTCGCCGGCAGAATCCTTGACAAAGTTAGAAGTGTAAGCCACCACGTCAGCACCGAACTCGCAGGCGGTAATCAAATAAAGCTCCGACGGCTCTATGTCATCTGTACCCAAGCACGATGTGAATAGCAACACGGCCATGGCAAGCGCTGACAATAATGATGTTCTGTTGTTCATTTACTTATATTATAAAACTGTTCAAAGTCGCAAAAATAAAACATTTATCTTTTCTCCTACAAATTGGATTACAAAGATTTATGTTAATTCACAATTGCATGGCCAGGGCACGCCCTGAATCCAAGGCTGCAAACATGCATTCTCTCCCCCATTATTGTTTGCAGGGTAATATATATCTATTCTTGAACCTGCAATAGGCATGCTGCTTGCCAATATCTTGCCAGCACCTAACTCCGGAGCGGGTACTTTCTCTTCCGAAGATGCAAGGAACAGTCCCAGGTTGGTTTCCACCTCGGCCTCATCCCACAAACCGGCCTTTATGAATGACTCAAGCAAGAGGCGGCCGCCTTCGACAAGGACCGTTTGCAAGCCCCTGCTGTAAAGGTCGGAGATAATAAAACGCAACTCATTGCCCTCTTCCGGAACGGGTATTGATAATACGTTGCCTTGCTCCTCCCAATATTCGGGAACGCCGGAAGACAAACGGGTGTAATGCAAAGTCAGGGATGCAGGGTTGAAAAGACGAAGAGAACGAGGAAGCCGCCCATGCAAGTCAACCGCTACCCGAACCGGGTTCGTGCCCGCCCAATGCCTGACGGTAAGCTCCGGGTCATCGGCCAAAGCCGTGTTCGTGCCAACCATAATCGCGCTGCACCTGCTCCTGAGCTTATGCACGAACATTGTGGTCAGCTGGTTGGAGATTATCGTCCGCTCCCCGCTGCTGCCATGCCTGAGCCCGATGCAGCCGTCAGCCGACTGCGCCCATTTGAGAATGACATAAGGCCGCTTCTGCCTCTGGAAAACCTCGTAACGGTGAATCAAAGCACGGCACTCGCGCTCGCACACGCCCACGTCGACTGAAATGCCCGCCCCGCGCAACGTGGCAATGCCTGAACCGCTCTCGGCAGGATTAGGATCCTCGCATCCCACAACGACACGCCCAAAGCCGCACTCTATAAGCAGCTTGGCGCATGGGGGAGTCTTGCCGTAATGGGAACAAGGCTCAAGCGACACATAAATAGTAGAACCAGCAAGCAATGACTTGTCGCCAACCGAATTAACGGCATTCACCTCGGCATGCGGGCCGCCGCAACACTTGTGCCAGCCCTCGCCAATGATGCAGCCCTGCCTGACAATGACAGCACCCACCATAGGGTTAGGCGAGGCATGGGCAGCACCGTTGCGGGCAAGCTGCACGCACCTGCGCATGAAATGCGCATCAACATGATTGTCTATGTGGCCATGACCCATCTCTCCGCCTAAGCATTTGTTTCCGCCATAGAAAACATGGCACCCAAAGTGCAAACATATAGAAAAACATCATTAGAGGTCAGGTTTAAACATATTTTATTGGCATCAGACAGAATTAGTTAAAATACATTACTGCAAACAATTGCATGCAACGCAACATGGCAACCGGCTATTACGGGAGAAAATCATAACTTTGCATAAGGCAGGGCAAAAACCTTGGCGCCAAGCAACGGAGAACACAATGGGAGAACTGGTTTCATACCTCAGAAAAGAACTTTCGGATTGCTACACCGCAGGCGAACTCGAAGGCGTGGTATGGGCAATATGCGAAGACTTGCTCGCTATGCCACGCAACCAAATGCTGTTCGCCACATGCAACGACCTGTCTCCAAACAACAAAGCATTGCTTGAGGAAGCACTCAAAAGGCTCGCCGCAGGAGAACCGATACAATATGTCACTGGCATAGCGGTGTTCCGGGGAATGAAACTGAAAGTCACGCCGCACACGCTTATACCGCGCCCGGAGACAACAGGGATCGTCGACATCGCAAACGAAATGCTCGGCGGCAGGCACTGCCGAATCCTCGACCTGTGCACAGGCTCAGGGTGCATAGCAATAGCCATGGCACGCGAAAACACCAACTGGGACGTCACAGGCATCGACATATCGCAAGAAGCCATAGAAGTGGCACGCCACAACGCCAAGGCCTACGGAGCGCAAGTGGCTTTCGAAACACGCGACATGTTCGCAGCCTCCTACCCCGAGGGCTCATTCGACATGGTAACTTGCAACCCCCCGTACGTCATGCAATCAGAAAAAGCAACCATGCACAGGCGGGTGACCGAACACGAGCCGGCTACGGCATTGTTCGTGCCCGACGACGACCCGCTGCTCTTCCACCGCGCAGCAGCAACAAAGGCAATGGAGTGGCTCAAGGACAAAGGGACGATATGCCTCGAAATAAACAGCAAACTGCACCGCGAAACGGCGCAATTGCTCGAAAAATCAGGATACAGGAAAGTGGAAGCCCGCAAGGATTACATCGGCAACTTCCGGTTCATCAAAGCAGAAAAACCATGAAACAGATAGACACAAAGGAAGCCGCAAAGCGGGCGGCAGCATTATGCTCTAAATCTGAACACTGCAAAGCAGAGATGCAAGCCAGGCTCCGGCAATGGGGTATAACCGGAAACGATGCCGCCATCATAATAAAAATGCTCGAGCAAGAAGGCTACATCGACGAAGAACGCTACGCCAAAGCATTCGCCAACGACCGCAGCAAGCACGCAGGATGGGGGAAAAACAAAATAGCATGGCAACTAAAGGCGAAAAACATCGCACACAGCGCAATACAAAACGCCATCGACACCATCGACGAAGACGAATACGCCGAAAATATGGACAAGGCAATGGCAGCGAAAGCACGGACAATGAACGAACCGGACCCCGCCAAACGGAAGAACAAACTGCTCCGCTTCGCCATGGCAAGGGGATTCGAATACGAACTCGCAGAACAATGGATCGACAAGCACAATGATGACTGACCTGTTGCAAGCCATCGCCGACGCGCTCCTCCCGAGGCTATGCCAAGCATGCACGGCACGCCTCAACCGGCAAGAAAGGACACTGTGCACAAGCTGCCTTACCAAACTGCCATACCGCCGCCATATCAAGGCAGAAACAAGCCAAGGCATCACCGACAGCCCCATTGCCGGAAACATCGCCGTGCTGCTCAACTACTCGCACGGCTCAATGATAAACAAACTGGCAACAAAGTTCAAGTTCGGGGGAAACCGCCAAATAGCATACGACCTCGGAAGATTGGCCGGAAGCATAATGGCTAGGCAAGGAATATTCGACGGCGTCGAACTGATAATACCCGTCCCGCTGTCGCCCGAAAAACTAAGGAAAAGGAAATACAACCAAGCCATGGAAGTGGCCAGAGGCATGGCAGACGTAACAAACCTGCCGGTAGCCGATGCCATGCAACGCGCCGCAGGCGGACAAAGCCAGAAAGACAAGCGGCAGGAAGAAAGGGAAACCGATGAAAACGCAGGATTCATCCTCACCCTTCCAGACCAATGCAAAGGGAAACACGTGGCCATAGCCGACGACATAATGACGACAGGGGCAACGCTCATGCAATGCGCGCAAGCTCTCGAAGGCTGCGCGGCAAAGGCAACACTCGTAGCAGTGGCGGCAACCAACCGGATATGAACCGACAAGCACAGCACGCAAAACCGCATCAGGCGGCAAGCAAGGCCGCACCGCACCCAATGCAATCAGCCATTGCGCGGCACGCTAACTTCCCCCGGGTTGTATGGAATCTTGCCTCGGGCGGGGAGAAATCTTTATTTTTACCTTAAGATTATATATTTTTACAGTACAAATACATATTTTTACCCTGCAAATACATGTTTTTAAGGTAAAAATAAAGATTTCATCCTATGCAAGGAGAGATTGCATTGTACCCAGGGAAAGATATCATCCTACGCGGGGAAATACCAGATGCTGTGAAATGCGGCTTTGCCTTGTTTGATTCTCTTTCACGGGTGGGTAGGGCTTCTTGGTTCGACCCTGCGGCTTGGCGTTTCGGGCTGCCCGCTTTGCGGCCAAAGGCAGTTATTCAAAAAAAATAATAAAAGGCGGCATAATCGGCAGCGATATATATGATTTTACTATTTTTGCAACATCTGCAAGACAAGCAAGTTAATATTCAGTAAGGATGGCAGAAAGAAAAAAGATCAAGACTGCTCTTATATCAGTATACCACAAGGAGGGTTTGGACGAGATAATAACCCGCCTTCATGAGGACGGCGTAAGGCTTATTTCCACGGGTGGGACCCGGCAGTTCATAGAATCAATGGGTTACGAGTGCGAGTCGGTTGAAAGCTTGACTACTTTCCCTTCGGTGTTCGGGGGGCGTGTGAAGACTTTGCACCCGAAGGTGTTCGGGGGCATCCTTTGCAGGCGCGGCCTTGAGGATGACATGAAGCAGGCCGGCATGTACGGCATACCTGAGATTGACCTTGTCATCGTTGCCCTCTACCCTTTCGAGGCTACGGTAGCTTCCGGTGCCAGTGAGGACGACGTGATTGAAAAGATTGACATCGGCGGGATTTCGCTCATCCGCGCCGGCGCAAAGAACTACCGTGACGTGGTCATAGTTGCTTCCCGCGCGCAGTACCGCCCTTTGCTTGACACTCTCAACGAGCACGGCGCGTCGACCACGCTTGAGGAGCGCGCTTGGTTCGCAAGGGAGGCCTTCGCGGTATCGGCGTATTACGACACGGCGATATTCAATTATTTCGACCGGGGCGAATGCTCTTCGTTCCGTGCCGCCGTCAACAACCAGAAACCGTTGCGCTACGGCGAGAACCCCCACCAGTGCGGGATGTTCTTCGGTGATTTCAGCGCCATGTTCGACCAGTTGCACGGCAAGGAGATATCCTACAACAACCTGCTTGACATCAGTTCGGCGGTTGACTTGATCGACGAGTTCGATGAGGCTACGTTTGCCGTTCTCAAGCACAACAACGCTTGCGGCTTGGCATCGAGGCCTGTGCTTGCCGACGCTTGGCGCGATGCCTTGGCCGGCGACCCGGTTTCGGCTTACGGCGGGGTCATTGCCACGAACCGCTGCATCGACAAGGCCACGGCCGATGAGATAACGAAGATTTTCTTCGAGGTGCTTATAGCTCCCGATTACGATATGGATGCGCTCGAGAGCCTCTCGGTGAAGAAGAACCGCATAATCCTTGTCCGCAAGGGCGCGCAACTTCCCAAGCTGCAATTCCGTTCCTTGCTCAACGGCGTTCTGGTGCAAGACAGGGACTTGAAGGTTGAGACTACGGCCGACTTGCATAAGGTGACTGCCAAGGAAGCCAGCGCGGGCGAGTTGTCCGACATGCTTTTCGCCAACAAGATAGTCAAGCACAGCAAGTCGAACGCTATAGTCCTCGCAAAGGGCGGGCAGTTGCTTGCGAGCGGCGTAGGGCAGACATCGCGGGTTGACGCCCTAAAGCAGGCCATCGCCAAGGCCAAGTCATTCGGTTTCGACCTGCATGGCGCGGTCATGGCTTCGGATGCCTTTTTCCCGTTCCCCGATTGCGTGGAGCTTGCTTGCGGCGAGGGCATAACCGCTGTCATACAGCCTGGCGGGTCGGTGCGCGACGAGCAATCGATCGAGTGCTGCGACCGTCATGGCATTTCGATGTATTTCACCGGTTTCCGGCATTTCAAGCATTGAGAGACGAAGAAACTTTACAAACACAAAAACATAAACGAAAGTGGGCTGGTTATCATTCACACAGGAAATTGCAATAGACCTTGGCACTGCCAACACTATTATTATCTCCAATGATAAGATAGTTGTCGATGAGCCTTCGGTCGTTGCGCTCGACAAGAAGACTAACAAGACAATTGCAGTAGGTGCCAAGGCCAAGATGATGTATGAAAAGGTTCATAACAACATCAAGACAATACGGCCTTTGCGTTATGGCGTGATTGCCGACTTCAATGCTTGCGAGCAGATGATCCGAGGCCTGATAAAGATGGTCAGCAAGCACCACAGGCTGTTCACCATGTCGCTTCGCATGGTCATAGGCGTTCCTTCGGGGAGCACGGAGGTTGAGTTGCGCGCCGTTCGCGACTCTGCCGAGCATGCCGGGGGGCGCGATGTTTACCTTATTTTCGAGCCTATGGCAGCGGCCATCGGCATCGGCATTGATGTTGAGGCTCCCGTGGGCAACATGGTTGTCGACATTGGCGGCGGCACGACAGAGATAGCCGTCATATCGCTTGGCGGCTTGGTTTTGAACCATTCCATCCGTGTTGCCGGCGATGAGTTCACCGAGGACATACAGAATTACATGAGCCGCCAGCACAACATCAAGATCAGCGAGCGCATGGCCGAGCGCATCAAGATAAACGTCGGTTCTGCCGTAACGGATCTTGGCGACGAGGCTCCCGAAGATTATGTGGTCCACGGGCCGAACAAGATAACAGCCCTTCCGATGGAGGTTCCTGTATGCTACCAGGAGATAGCGCATTGCCTTGACAAGACCATCAACAAGATCGAGACGGCCATACTTTCGACTTTGGAGAACACCCAGCCCGAGCTTTATGCCGACATCGTCAAGAACGGCATTTACCTTACCGGTGGCGGTGCGTTGCTGCGTGGTTTGGCCAAGCGTTTGACCGACAAGATCAACATACAATTCCATGTCGCTGACGACCCACTCCACGCGGTTGCAAAGGGTACGGGCATCGCGTTGAAGAACATCAACAAGTTCTCGTTCCTGATGAGGTGAAACGGAATTCAGTCCTTTTCCCGTACGGGTCAAGGATGAGATCAACTGCCTGCACGCGAGAATGACTTGACAATCATTCCCGCTGTTGTCACATAAAGAGAAAACTGCAAATGCGGAATCTGATAGAATTGCTCATCAAGTACTATCATTGGCTTTTGTTCATTGTCCTTGAGGCATTGAGTCTATGGCTTTTGTTCCGCTTTAACAACTACCAGAGCAGCGTTTATTTCACCTCGGCTAACATTGTGTCGGGCACGATATTCGAGTACACCTCATTTGCCAGCGATTATTTTCACCTCAAATCTGACAACGAAGCGTTGCAGATGAGGAACACCCAATTGTTTATCGAGAACGAGCAGCTCAGGTCTGCCATCAGCAGCATTTCCCGCGACACGACAAGATGCGACTCGTTAGAACTCGACATATTAAGCCTTGTTCATGAGCAGCCGTTCACCTACATTGGCGCAAAGGTCATCAACAACAGCGTGAACAAGATTGACAACTACCTGACAATCGACAAAGGTGAAAACGACAGCATCTTTCCCGACATGGGCATTGTCAGCCCTGAGGGCATCGTGGGTATTGTTTGCCTGACCTCTGCCAAGTATTCTCTTGTTCTTTCCATCCTGAACAGCAAGTCGAGCATAAGCTGCAAGATAGACAAGTCGGGCTACTTTGGCAATTTAGTCTGGAGGGGCGGCGACCCTTGCTTCGCAGAGATGATTGACGTTCCCCGCCACGCCGATGTCAGCGTTGGCGATTTGATTGTCACGAGCGGGTACTCAAACGTATTTCCCGAAGGCTTGAGTGTAGGCACCGTGGCCGAGTACTCGTCGTCTGGCGACGGGCTGACTTGCCAGATTAAGGTACGTCTGTCAAGCGACATTTCCAAGCTCAATTGGGTAAGCGCTGTCAAGCACGACGATGCTGACATGATTGCCGAATTGTCGAACCAACTAAGCAATGAACAGCCATGAAGACTTTAAAGCGCATATTGTTCATGCTTTCATTGGTAGCATTGCAGGTGTTTGTCCTGAACCAGCTTAACCTCTTCGGATATGCTACCCCATATCTATATATATATATGGTGTTGTACCTTGATATCGACGAGCCTCCCAGCTCAGCATTGCTTTGGGGTTTTGTTTGCGGCCTTCTGGTCGACATTTTCTCGAACACGCCAGGCATGAACGCTGCTACTTTGGTTTTGATAGCATTCATCCGCCCTGCTCTTTTGAAGATGTACGCTCCACGCAAGCTTCGCGAGTACGGGCCTGCTGCCAAGCCTAAGGCCATTGGTTTATTGTCGTTTTTCATGTACGCACTGACGGCTATTCTCCTGCACAACACGTTGCTGGTATTGCTTAGCCATTTCAACATCGCCGACCCGATAGGCATGGCCTTGCGTGTAGCTTACAGCTCATGCGCTACGCTTGTGATAGTGTTGATTCTTGAGTTGTTGAGGAAAAAAGAACAATAATCTCCACGATGGCATATTACAACAGGTACAGGAACAGGAGACACATCATTTGCGGCATTGCGGCTGCCATAATCATTGTTTACATCGTCCAGTTGTTTTTCCTTCAAGTGTTCACCGAGGAATACAAGTCCCACGCCGAGAGCAATGCCTTGTACAAGCTGACGATACACCCCGAGCGCGGCAACATCTATGACCGCAACAATGATTTGCTCGTTTACAACCAGCCTATCTACGACATCCTTTTCACCCCCAGTGAAGTTCGCAACCTTGACACCCTTGACTTCTGCAACACGATTGGCATATCGGTAGATGACTTTTCGGCAATAATGGAGCGGGTCAAGGACCGCCGCCGCAACCGTGGCTATTCACCGTACACTGAACAACTGTTCATGTCGGAGCTCCGGCAAAAAGATGCTGCCAAGATTCAAGAGAAGTTATACAAGTACACGGGATTCCAGATTGCCCGGCGCTCAATCAGGCAATACACCTCTCCGCACGCCGCGCACGTGCTTGGCGACATTGGGGAGATTTCGCAGGGCGAGCTGGATCGCGACACCTCCGGCTACTACACGAGGGGCGACTACATCGGCAAGCAAGGCATCGAGCGCTTCTATGAACAAGAGCTCAGGGGTGTAAAAGGCACTCAAGTCCTGTTAAGGGATTCAAAAGGGCGCATCAGAGGGCATTACATGGACGGATTGCACGACAAGGAGGCTATTCCGGGACATGACCTGGTCCTTGGCTTGGATGCCAAGCTGCAACAATTGGGCGAGACCCTGTTGAAAGGCAAAATGGGGAGCATAGTTGCCATTGAGCCGTCGACGGGCGAGATTCTATGCCTTGTTTCTTCTCCCTCCTATGACCCCGCGATAATGATAGGCATAGAGCGTGGAGAGAACCACAGGAAGTTGGAAAAAGACGAGACCAAGCCACTTTTCAACCGCGCCATAATGGGCACGTACCCTCCGGGTTCAACATTCAAGACTACCCAAGGTTTGATTTTCTTGCAGGAGAACATCGTCACCTCGGGGACTGTCTTTCCTTGCAACAACGGTTTCTACTACTACAACATGCAGTTGCGCTGCCACGGGCATGCCTCTCCCATTGATTTCCAGAACTCATTGTCGACGTCATGCAATGCATATTTTTGCTGGGGCTTGATGCGCATGCTGGAAAACAACAAATACGAGGACATAGAAGAATCGATGACCTGCTGGAAAGACTATATGGTTGCGATGGGTTTCGGCTACAAGCTCGGCATCGACTTGCCCGGCGAGAAACGGGGCCTGATTCCAAACTACGAGTTTTACAAAAGCATGCTTGGACCGCGCTGGAGGGCATTGAACGTCATCAGCATCTCCATTGGGCAAGGGGAAATACTGTGCACCCCCTTGCAGATAGCCAACTTGGCCGCAACGATAGCAAACCGAGGCAAATACATCACGCCGCACGTTGTCAAGTCAATCCAAGACAGCGACATAGATGCATCCTACCGGATGTGGCATTACACCGGGGTTGACCCGATTTACTATGAGATTGCTGCAAAAGGGATGCGTGGCGCAGTGACGGGTTCGAGCTACGGGGCGACATGCACGAGGGCAAACATCCCCGGGCTTGAGATCTGCGGAAAGACCGGCACGGCACAGAACAGCGGCACCGATCACTCCATCTTCATGGGGTTCGCTCCGATGTACGAGGCCAAGATTGCTATTTCGGTATATGTTGAAAACGGCGGTTTCGGAGCGACATTGGCAGTGCCGATAGGTGCTCTGATGATTGAACAGTATTTGAATGGTTCGATTGCCCGCGAGCGCCTCCCTCTTGCCAAATACATAGAAGAAACTAACCTCATCCCTGCGAAGTATGCAGATTCCTCGTGGTAACATCGCCAAGAACCTTGACTGGTGGACTATCATCCTGTTCGTCGTGCTGACTTCTTGCGGTTGGTTCACCATTTGCGGTGCGAGCTACGACTTCGTCGAGATTGATTTCCTTGATTTCGCCACGCGTTCAGGCAAGCAGTTCGTTTGGATATGCTGCGCCTATGTTCTTGGCCTGATACTTTTGCTTATCGACAACAAGACCTACAAGTCATTGCCCGCTTTCATCTATGGCGGTGTAATGCTGTTGCTGCTTGTCACTGTCTTTGTGGCCGATGAGATCAAAGGTTCACGAAGTTGGCTCAGGCTCGGCTCCATTAACCTGCAACCAGCCGAGTTTGCAAAGTTCGCAACCTCTCTGATGCTTGCCAAGGTGATGAGCGGCTACAATTTTGACATGGCCAAATGGCGTTGCATGGCCTCATCACTAATAGTGATTTTTATTCCAATAGGATTGATTATCATGCAAAAGGAAACGGGGTCTGCCCTCGTCTTCCTTTCGTTTGCCATAATGTTCTTCCGCGAGGGGCTGCCAAGCGCTATTCCCCTTACCTGCATCTCAATGGTTGTTTACTTCATTACAGGGGTAAAATACAACCAATCAACGGTCTTGTCCGGAACGACGCAGGTAGGCGTATTCCTTGTGCTGATGCTTATCATTGCCTTTACTCTGCTGATGATGAAGCTCTACATCCGCAAGAAACAGCCATTTATTCTTATCTTGTTGGTTTGCATCCTGACTGCTGCCGGCGCGGTTGGAGCGGCAAAATACTATAAGCCTTTCGATGTTAACTTGGTCCTGTACGGCCTCATTGCTGCCTTGGTGCTTTACAACATCATCAGTTGTGCTGTTTACCATTTGCGCAACTTTGCATGGATAGCTTTGTTCGCCATCTTTTCGGTTGGTTTCCACTATTCATCCAACCATTTGTTCAACAACATACTGCAAGAGCATCAACGCACAAGGATAGAGGTTCTTCTTGGCATGAAGGAGGATCCTCTTGGTGCAAGCTACAATGTCAACCAGTCGAAAATTGCCATCGGGTCGGGCGGCTTGATGGGGAAAGGGTTTCTAAACGGCACACAAACCAAGCTCAAATATGTTCCTGAGCAGGATACCGATTTCATTTTCTGCACAATAGGCGAAGAAGAAGGTTTTTTGGGCGCTGCGGGTCTACTTCTCATTTACTTGCTTTTCATCTTGCGCATCATCTGGCTTGCCGAACGCCAGAACCAAGCCTTTGAGCGAATCTACGGGTATTGCGTGGCCTCGATTTTCCTTTTCCATGTTTTCGTCAACATCGGGATGGTTCTTGGCCTTGTTCCCGTCATCGGCATACCTCTTCCTCTTATCAGCTATGGGGGATCCTCCCTGTGGGGTTTCACTATCCTGCTTTTCATCTTCCTGCGGCTTGACGCCGGAAGGAAGTAAGGCCTCATCAAAGCAAAGCTCCAGCAAGTACAAGCAAGGCAAACAGCAGCATGTTCATTGACGTGCGTGCCAAGTATGCATTCAGGACTGTACCTTGCCAAGTGCGCACCATGCCCCGCCAGGCAACCACGTGGGGAAGAAGATATATCAAGGGCAAGGCGCAAGCTGCCGTTTTCCCCGAAGCAGCCAATACTATCGAGGCAAGCAATGCTCCCGCAATGCCGAGGCAGAGATAAAGCAATCCACCAAACTTCTTTCCCATAATCACCACCAAGGTGCGCTTTCCGCTTTCCTTGTCAGAGGCAGCATCCCTGAAGTTGTTCACAACGAGCAAGGTGTCAACAACCAATCCGCAGGCAGCACCCAGCATCAATGATGACATCGTTACACTACCCGATTGCAGGCAATAAGTGCAACTGACCGGCACAATGCCGAAGAACACGAGGACAAGCACGTCGCCTAATCCGCAATATGACATGAACGTAGTGTAGAGAAATGCAAACACGAC
Source organism: uncultured Bacteroidaceae bacterium (assembly GCA_964635525.1). GTDB lineage: Bacteria > Bacteroidota > Bacteroidia > Bacteroidales > Bacteroidaceae > Avibacteroides. The sequence goes on along the minus strand of CAZWPW010000002.1, from coordinate 3,145 downwards.
GCATGCTGCTCCGACAAGCACTAACCACAACCCTCCATAGCGAAGCAACATCAACCCGATGGAGCAGGCCACAAACAACGTCACGGCTATGGCAACCTTCATTGCACCGAGGGTCACCCAACCGCTTGCACAAGCACGTGCCGGCCCCAAGCGCCCTGCCCCGTCGGTGCCACGCAAACAATCGAGCAGATCATTGATAAAATTAGCGGCAATTTGCATTACTAAGGCGAAAACCATGCACAAGGCGACCGGCTGCCAGTTGAAACAACCATTGTTTATGGCAAGTGCCATGCCTGTCAAAACTGGCACCAAGGCAGCCGGCAAGGTCTTCGGGCGGGCTGCCAGAACCCAAGCCTGAACGGAATTGCGCTTTATACTCTCATCGTTTAACATACCATTATTGTTCAAGACATGCTACGCCATCAGTAAGCAATCCAGTCCGCGTTATGCGGCACAATGGAATCAGGGTCATAGTGCATGCTCTCCTGCGTAGGTATAAGCAGTTTGTAGGTTTTTCCCTTTTGGCAGACTAACTTGCTATCGCGCAGCCAAGGATTGGCATCGCGCAATTGATAGTAGCTCACCCCCTTTTGCTTGGCGTATGACGCAAGATCCTTTATGCCAGCCTTTACCTCCACGGTATCGTAATCGAGCTGTGGGTAGAGCTGGTCAGCCCTGATGACGAAGCCATAGGCCGAAGGGTTTGAAAATATCATCTTGACTGCCAATAGCCTGAAGATGTAGCGCGATGTTTGTTCCGTCATCCACCAATGCGTAGCATCCTCAGAGTGTTGGTTGTTGTTGAAACGTTTTACCGCACCCTGCCCCGCGTTGTAGGATGCCGCTACCGACAGCCAATCGCCGAATTTGTCATAAGCCAGTTTCATGTATTTGCAAGCCGCGTCGGTTGATTTGGCAAGGTCGTAGCGTTCATCGACGGTATTAGTGACCTCAAGCCCGTACTCCTTGGCAGTTGCCGGCATGAACTGCCAAATACCGGCAGCTCCAGCTCCCGAGCGCGCGTATGGATGTAGGTAGCTCTCGACAACCGTCAGATACTTCATGTCATCAGGCACGCCATGTCGTTGCAGGATTTCTTCAATGAGCGGGAAATAGCGGTTCGCCCTTTTTATGCTGAGCAACGTGCTGGAATGCGAATATGTGAAAGCTATCAATTCGCGGTCAAGCCGCTCGCGGTTCTCGTAGCTCGTCAGGTCTATCGTGTCGCCCGATATAACATACTCGGAGGGTATTCGAGGCAAAGAAACCGTCACTGCCGTCGGCACGGCAACAATCTTCATCTCTGGTTCAGGCCTTCTACACGAGTTCAACGCAGCTGTTAGGCAAAGCACAAAAACCAGTTTTGTCGTTGTCTTCATTTCGTCAATGTTATTTCATACGCTCCCGCTTCCCACCTCAGCGGATAGTTAGCGCGCAGCCATTCGAATCTTGAGGCATCAAAGCGCAAGGCTTTGCTGTCGCGGTTCGGGTCATAAATTTTCAATAATGCTTCGGGCATATCTGCCGCAACTATGGTTTTGTTTTGCGGCAACGGATGTTCTATGCTGCGGGGAGCGTCAACTCCGAAGAAACACGCTACGGCCTCTACTGCCATGCGCGAGGCATTGGCTTTGCCCTCGACAGAATAACCCGCTATGTGGGGAGTGGCAATAAAAGCCTCATTCATAAGCTCAATGTCAATGCAAGGTTCGTTCTCCCAAACGTCAATGACGGCATCCGACACTATCCCGCGCCGCAGGGCGCGCTTGAGGGCATCCGTGTCGACTACTTCACCCCGCGACGTGTTTAAGAACCATGGTTTGCGCTTGAGCAAGGAAAAAAAGCCGTTATCAGCCAAATGGAACGTGGAATGAGCACCGTAATACGTCAGCGGAGTATGGAACGTCACCACATCGGCGCAACGCGCTATCTCATCAAGGCTCGCAAAGCCGTCATACCCTTCGGCCTCAGCACGGGGAGGGTCATTAAGCAGAACCTTCATGCCCATCGACGAAGCTATCCGCGCCACCGCTTTGCCAACGTTTCCGACCCCGACAATGCCTATCGTCATGCCAGACAAGCTGCAGCCATGACGACGCGAAAGCAGGATAAGCGACGATTGGACATATTGGGCAACGCTTGCCGCATTGCAGCCCGGGCAATTTGCCCACGCCACGCCGTTGGCCGCGCACCACTCTTTGTCAATATGGTCATGTCCTATGGTCGCAGTGGCTATAAAGCGTACATTGGAACCTTTAAGAAGGGCGGCACCGCACTTCGTCCGCGTACGAACTACAAGCACATCGGCATCAGCGACAAGTCCAGGTGTGAACTTTTTCCCAGGTGCATATACCACCTCATCCGCTATGCTTTCTATTGCGGGCGCAATGTAGGGTATATCCTCATCAACTATTGCTTTCATGGCGTGGCATTCACAGCAGGCTATCGTCAAGTTCAAGCCCTACTGGGCAATGGTCGGAACCGAAAATAGCAGTGTGTATCTCTGCGCCGCGCAGGTAGTCCTTGAGCGCGTCAGAGGTGACGAAGTAATCTATGCGCCAGCCAGCATTCTTCTCGCGTGCCTTGAAACGGTATGACCACCATGAATAGATGCCTTCACGGTCGGGATAAAAGTGGCGGAAGGTGTCTATGAAACCCGCATTGAGCAATGCCGTGAATTTGTCGCGCTCCTCGTCAGTAAAACCAGGGTTGCGGCGATTAGCCTTAGGGTTCTTCAAATCTATCTCTTTGTGGGCGACATTAAGGTCGCCGCACATCACCACGGGCTTTGACCGCGCAAGGCCTTGCAGGTAGCTCCTGAAATCGTCCTCCCACCTCATGCGGTAGTCGAGCCTTTTAAGCTCGTCCTGCGAATTGGGGACATATACGCAAACGAGGAAGAACTTCGGCATTTCGAGAGTTATGGCACGCCCCTCATGGTCATGCTCGTCTATCCCTATTCCGTAGGACACAGCAACCGGCGCGTGGCGCGTGAATATCGCCGTGCCGGAATAGCCTTTCTTCTCGGCATAGTTCCAATATGCTTTGTACCCGTCAAAGGCCAAGTCAAGCTGCCCAGCCTGCAACTTGGTCTCCTGAAGGCAAAAAAAATCGGCATCCAACGACTTGAAAGCCTCCTCGAAAC
>CAZWPW010000001.1:27656-32359 GCA_964635525.1 uncultured Bacteroidaceae bacterium | reverse complement strand
ACCCGCCTGGCAACCAAACACTTGGAACAAAAAAACCGGAGGAAGGAAAACATGACAACACGGGAGGACGGCATGCCGTCCTCCCGTGTTGGTCTTTAATATTACTGTGTCAATCTCCGAATTCTTCGAACTCATCCTTGCCCACTCCGCATAGCGGGCATAGCCAGTCGCTTGGCAGTTCTTCGAACGTTACGCCCGGTTGAACCCCGTTTTCAGGGTCTCCTATTTCAGGGTCATAAATCCAACCCATACTATACACTTGTACTTCATGATTTTTGTTTTTGATGGTTCATATATGTTGTTTGCCCAGAGGGGGAGGCATCTTTACCTCAACGCCTCCACTTCGTCGGGTGTCAACGGTATTTTCTTTCCCAGCCGGCGCGCACCGTCGGGTGTTATCAGATAGTCTTCTTCATTCCTTATCCCCCCGAAGTCGCGGTATTCGCTTACTTTGGAGTAGTTTATGAAGTCCTCGAGCTTTCGTTCCTTTTGCCATAGGTCAATGAGTTCAGGGATGAAATATATTCCCGGTTCTATCGTGTGCACGAATCCCGGCTCGAGTTCCCTGGCGAGCCTGAGCGAGTTGCGCCCGAACTGCTTGCTTTTGGGGTATCCGGCATATCCCACGCGTTCTTCCCCGAGGTTTTCCATGTCATGCACGTCAAGTCCCATCATGTGCCCGAGCCCGTGGGGGTAGAACAGTGCGTGCGCTCCTTCTTTTACGGCATCGTGTGCATCGCCTTTCATGAGGCCGAGCGACTTGAGGCCTTCTACCATGACCCGTGCCGAAAGGTCGTATACCGATTCAAAGGTCACGCCTGGGCGCAGTGCTTCGACTGATTGCAGGTGCATAGCGTTTTGTATGTCATAGACGTCTCTTTGCTTGGTGGTGAATTTCTTCGAGGCGCAGATTGTCGACGACATGTCCCCGGCATACCCCATCGGGGTTTCCGCCCCGGCGTCAACGAGGAACAAATCGCCTTCCTTCACTACATTCCCGTGGTAATGGTTGTGCAGTGTCTGCCCATTGATTGTAGCTATGGTTGCGAATGACAGGGCGTAGCCGTGTTTGAATGCGACATGTTCGAGAGCTGCCGCCACTTCGCATTCGCGCATGCCGGGGCGCAGGACTTTCATTGCTTCGATGTGCATGTCTGCCGTCACGTCGCAGGCTTTTTCTATTTCGGCAATTTCGATGTCAGATTTGTAGTTTCGCTGCGCGATGACGGCATCGACAAACTCAAGAGATACTTTCTCGCCTTGATTTGCGGGGTGCAATCCCAGCCAGTCCATTAGTTTCAGCTGGTGTTCGGGGCGGTAGGGAGGGAGGAAATGAACCTTTCTTCCCTTCGTCATGGCCGCTTCGAGGTAGGGTTTGAGCGCCGACGAGGGCATGACTTCGCTTATCCCGGCCTTGTGGCTCTTTTCCCGCAGGGTAGGCTGGTTTCCCATCCAGACGATGTCGTCGATTGTCAATTCGTCGCCGAAGATTATTTCCCGCCCCTCGTCGATGTCGACCACGGCCGAGAGACCCGCGTATGGAAGTCCGAAGAAGTAGAGGAAAGTAGAGTCCTGCCTGTAAGCGAAGGTGTTTGCACGGTAATTGACGCTAAGCTCGTCGTTGCCTATGAAGAGTGCGAGGCCCTCTCCGAGGTCTTTTTTCAAGCGTTGCCGCCTTGAAATGTATACATCTTTTTCAAACATGGGCTTTATTGTTTTTTGTTGTTGGTTACTATGATGGCAAATATAACTATTGTCGTCGGGTTTTGCTGCATGTCGCCTCTGCAAAAACGGCGGGTGGCGCAGTGCTTTGCGGGGCAGGATGCGGTGTTTGAGCGGGCAGGATGCAATCTCTGCTTGGGCGGGATGCAAAGTTGCTTTGGGTAGTATGTTTTTTGTATTTTTACCTTAAAAACATATATTTTTACGGTAAGAATATATGTTTGCAGGGTAAAAATATATAATCTTAAGGTGAAAATAAAGATTTCATACTACTTCTGGAAAGATTGGGCTGCTTGCAGGAGCGGATTCCTCCCAGCCCGGGAGAAATTGCTTTCAACGCGAGGCTGGTTTGCGTTCGTCCTTTGCAGGTTTTGCGTGCGTTGGAGATTGGTTCTTGGCTTGTCTCGGATGCCTGTCGCGTTCTTAGTTTGGAGCGTCGCGGATGCTTATCTTGTGAGCGAAATCCGCACGCTTACGCCGAAATCGGAGTTAGTGACGGGGTACGACGATGAGGAGACTAGAGGCAAAGTGCGCTGGTAGTCGTAGTAGAGTCGGAGCGACATTTGGCTGCTGATTGTATAGTCTGCTGCCATAGAGAAGCTTATGGCCCTTGTACCTTGTGTTGCTTGCGTGGTGAGTTCCTGTATGTTTCGTGCTAGGGACATTTGGTTCCTCCACGAGAAGTCTGCGGTGAGCTTCAGGTCGTTGTTCACTCCCGACGATGACGATGTGCTTTTCTGCTGGTTGGCCTTCTCGTCGTCGCCTGATTTTGCGCTTGAGCTTTTAGAGCGCTTGCGTTTTCCTCCTCCCGAGAACAGTTTGAGGTCGCTGAACGTATATCCGAGCCCGACGACGATATCCTTTGACGTTGTTTCCACGAGCTGGCTTGCCGTTACGCTGAGCGTCAGCACTCGTGTTTGTTTATATTCGAGTTTTGCCGTCATGCTGTTGTGGAAGGTCATATCTACGCCCAGGAGCGGCGAGAACTGTTCGTTCAATGACACTGTCGATATGTCGTACATCGACGAGGGTTTCGGGTTTCCCGTCTGCACGTCTTCGACGAAACCGTACCCATACATATAATCGGTGTAGCTTTGGTATGTGCTGTACGATCCTATGGCGTAAGTGCATCGGTAGTAGTGGTTGATGTTGAAGCTTTTAAAGTGTTTCTTGAACCATCCGAGCTTCGACAGTCCGGAGTATGTTATCCTCCAGTTGGGGAGCATTTGCAGCAGGCTCGGGAAGAGTTTCAGGGCATTTTTGCCGTTTATGTCTTTTCCGGTGTATGCTGCCAAGAATGCCGGTATCATGACATCCGAGGAGTAGTTGCTGAACGTTCCGTTTGCCGCGTCGAAAGTTTGTCCGGCGAGCGTTGTCCCGGTGGGGTATGTTGCTCCTTCGTAGAGTTTTTCGAGCTTTTGCTGCACTGTTGTTATGTTTCTTATGAACCTGTCGTAGACTTTCGAGGCGTATCCGTTTTTCCCGTTCGAGCGTTCGAATGCCGACCCTATCGCTATAGTTGTCATTTGCAGGCTGCCGGATTGCGTTGTCGGCATACCTTCGTACATGAATTGTATTGTTTTCGCGTTGTTTACCGTCCTGCTTGCCGAGAGTTCTATTTTGAAGTCTCTTGCCGGTTCGAGCGTGACTTTTATTTGCACGTCTTCCATGGCGTTTGTTGTTGCTTCGTTGACGACCGAATCAGACATCAGGAGCCATCCGTTGTTTGCTGCTTTTTCGATATATCCGTCTCCTGTGAGCCCGAAAGCGAATGCGAGGCCGGGAGCCATTGTCCCGTTGGTTTTTTTCTGCCCGAGCATATCTCCCACATTAGGCATGAATCCCGGCAACGACATGGCGTATGTGTTGCGGTATGTGACGCTTACGTTGCGCACCATCATTGCGAAGCGTGCCATGCTTTGCATTATTTTATACCATTTCTCGTCTTCGAGTTTTGGACCGGGCTTGACGGTGAGTTTTATGTTTGCGCTGTCTTTGAAGAATATTTTGATGTTGTTTTTGTTGGCTACCTTGTATTTCACCGGCACGCGGTTTCCATCCATGTCGAGCGCTGACACTCTTACTTTCCGGCTTTCGAAGTTGTGGGCGACGTTTATCACCGTGTCTTTCTGCACTTCAATGACGCGCACCAGGTCCGATTCTTTCTTTTGTCTCTTGTTCGAGCCTGATTGCCTTCGTGATGATGAGCCTGAGTACTTTCGGTTGACTGCTTTGAGCCATGTGCTTTTGTTGTAGAGCGTTTCGAGGTTAAGTTTTCCGCTGACGTCTACTGTCCTTTGGTTTTGTATCACGTTTCCGAGCGATGTCCCGTCGGATAGTTCAGTTCCTTTTTCCCAGTTGTATGATGCCGAGTAGCCGATGTCGGAGCTCATCCAGTCGAATATCGGGAATTTGTCGAAGGGGAGCTTGTAGTCAAGTTTGAACGATTGGTAGTAGTCCAATGGCGTTCCGAGGTTTGCTATGCTTCTTTTGACGGAGTCTTTCCATGCTTTGAATTCATCTGGATAGAGGTCTTTGTTGACGGCTCCCGTGGGTTCTTCGATTTGCGCTTCGGTTTGCGACGAGAAGCTAGTCCGCAGGTTCGAGGTCAAGTCCCATCGTATTGCGAACGATCTGTTCCATAGGAAGTCTTTTGAGTAGGACAGAGGTATTGACGAGTCGCCGTATGTGTTTTCGACGTCCCGCAATTGCAGCTCGTAGTAATCGCGCTGCATGTCGGTGTTGAATGATATTGTTTGCGGCACGTAGTTAAGCGCGAAGTCTTTGAAGAACTTCAGCCATTTGCTTTTGCTTTTGATGTTCTTGAAAGGTTTGTATGCCGGCAATGCCGTTGCATAGTTGTAGCCGAAGGCCGCTTGCCAGCTATTGTCTTTTTCCCACTCCGTTGTGTTTCCTTGGTTCAGTTTCTTCGTTGACGAATAGCTCAGCGTGAAGTTAGAGGGGTCATACGGCATTGGCAC
>CAZWPW010000001.1:0-27646 GCA_964635525.1 uncultured Bacteroidaceae bacterium | reverse complement strand
CTTTGCTTGTTATGTCGAACCTGAGGTTTGAGATGCTGAAGTTTTTGCTTGTTGAGCGTTCATTCACGAGGTCTTTTATTGAGTCTATTTGGTTTTTGTCGGTGTACGTTGCGTAGACGTCTTCCATGAGCATGTCTTGGTCGAAGGGGTTGTACTTCGGCATGACTATCTCCTTGGTCATAGAGAAGTATAGCGGTGCTGACAGTTTGACCTTTGGTGGCAGCAGTTTGCCGAGTTCGAGGCTTGCCGTTATTGTGTAGTCCCTGTAGTCGTCGAGGTTTCGTTCGCTGACGCTTTCCTCGAGTCCTCCGAATCCTGCTGTTTCCATGTGCCCGGCGACGGATATTGTCCCGAGGTCGGACAGTTGGAGGTTCAGGTTTCCTTTTGCCGCCCATCCTCCTTCTTCGCTGAATTCCTTTACTCTGAGTTCATTGACCCATACTTCAACAGACTTCCTTGAGCGGCTGTTGTTGCGTATGCCTATCATCATTGTCTTTACTGCTCCCAATGACGGGTTGCCCATCACGCTGACTTTGTTTGCCGGGTTGTCGGGGTCGTAGGTGTAGTATACTTCCGTGTACGATGCGTTCCCTTCGTTTTTAGCTGTGTTGCGTTCTTTTTTTAGGTCTGTGAATATATCGAATTCGATGTCTATCATGTTGTCCGAAGGCCATACTGCCAGCCGTCCATCCGATGTGTCGTTGCTGTAGTTTCCTTCGGGTGTTATTGTCAGCGGCACTTCGTATTCGTAGTAGTTGCTTTTGTAGTCTGACCCTAACCTTATGAATACCGATACTTCATCGTCTTGGAGGTTTGTATCGTCGTCGACGAGCGCCTCTCCGTGTATGAACATTTGCAGCCTTTTGTAGTTTCTCAGGTCTATGCTGCATTTCTTGTAGACCGCTCTTGCGTCGCCTGCGTCAAGGTCGGTGACTTTGATGCTTAGCGCTTGTTCGTTGTCCTGCCTGAGCTGCGGTTGGCTTGGGTCGATGACGCGTGATATTCCAGGCGGCAACACATAGTTCACTGGTGTTCTTTCGGCGTTTTCTTCTATGTTCACCGATGATACTTCGAGCGTTCCAGAGCCTACTTCTTCCGATGAGGATGTGGTTAGCAGTCCTTGGTCGTAGGTTCTCCATTCTCCCTTGACGAGTTCGAGCGATGCGAAGCGCAGCACAACGGGTTGCGCGAAGTTAGTCAGGTACATCCTTATGAACCTTATTGATTCGAAGTCGCTTATGCTTCCCACTGATGTCCCTTCCGACAAAGGTATCCTGAACTGGTACCAGTTTACTTCTTCCCGGCTTCCGTTGCGCAGGGTCACCGTTGCCGTCCGTATGTCGGTGATGTAGTTTTCGCCTACGTTCATGTATTGCGGGTACAATTCGACTTTGTACTCGAAGTATTTTTCTGTTTCGTTGAGCGTATAGTCTTGGTTTATGTCTTCTATGTCGGGTGTGCTTTTCGATGATATGTCATAGCTTTCGGGTGAATCTTCTGATGCCGTTGAGTTTCCTTCCGTTCCGGTGTAGTACTTGTAGCGGTCGAGTATTCCGAGTTCCTGCGCGTCATAGTCTGATCCCCTGTAATAATGGTAGTTGTCGCCTGCCGGGTCGTTGTAGAATTTTTCGAGGTAGACATCCGGCGAGACTATTGCCTGCACGCTTGACAGGTAGTCGGCGTATGTGCTGAACTCCCTTTCTTCTTCTGTGCTCAGGCCGTTCAGCCCGACATCTTGTAATGCCCTTGCCCCGGAGGTGTTGTCGAAGGCATATACAATGCTGAGTCCTGTCGGCACTCTTCCCCATACTGTTTCTTCGGTGTCAGAGTAGTCTCCATCTATTGGCAGGCCGTTTTCGTAGAATTTGTATCCGTCTTTGAGTACGTCTTCCGATATTTCCCCGAGGTTTATGTACAGGTCTCCTCCCACTTTTTCCGTGCTTTCGTCGGAGTATATGAACGGGTCGAGGAGCCAGAACTCGAGGTATTCGATGTTTGATGATTCGAAATCCGTCACGTCGAGTTTCCTCATCATTGCCCCGAAGCGTTTTTCCGGGTCGTTTAGTTTTCCGTCGCTTGTCAGGTCGGTATCGAGGTTGTACGGGCCGCGTTCGTCAGGATAGTATGCGACGTTCAATATTGATAGCGTTGACGATTCTCCGACTGTTGTTTCGCGGTTGGGGAAGACTTCTTCTTCGTAGACTTCTCTCACGTAATGGTTTGAGAGTTGGTCGAGGTCATTTCGCAGGTGCGTCGGTTGTATGGATGAATTTCGCCTTACCATCATTGGGTCGATGTAGTACCATGACATCAAGGCTCTGTTTTTCCCGTAGTTGATGTTGTTGCTCAGCGAGTATTCGGTGAACGATGCCGGCACGCTTGCCATCATCCAGTATGACGGTTGGCGTATGTCTATGCCCACCTCTGTTGATTCGAAGTCGTCGATGTATGATGCATCATCCTGCAACCCTCTGACCTTTCCCGGCACGAGTTGCGCGAACTCTGCTGTCAGGTTCAAGGTTGATTTTGCCGTCGGGTTGACTCCTGGCAGCCATGAGACGAGGTTCGTCAAGAACTGCGATTCGTTTTTCCATGCGAGGTTCAATCCGAACATGTTGTTTGCTACTGGTTCGTCGCCTATGCTTACTTTCGTGGTCAGGGGTTTTTCGTTCAGGTGCATTATCGTTGCGCCTATCTGCAGGTCGTCGGATATGTCATAGTTGAGGTTGACCCCCACCATCGTCTTGCGTTGCATCGAATATGCTGAGCTGCTTTCGAAGTTGACGTTTATTTTCGTTCCTGCGTCAAGTATGCTTTGGTTGAGTATCGTGACTATTCCCATTGTGTAGTCGACGGTGTAGTCGACGTTCTCGGTGAGCGTGACCCCTCCTGCCGTCACAATCACCGACCCTTGCGGAATGTTCATTGCGTCGAGGTATATCTCTGCTCCCGATAGTGACTGGTACTGTCCTTTAAGCACGAATTTGTTTTTTTCGGCTACCTGCTGCGCCTTAGTCTTTGTGGAATCGTATAGTTCTTGGTAGACATACTTGTCGGCGATGGCATCGTTTTGGAACTGCGAGCGCAGGTATGAGCCGAAAGGTTCCACTACGGGGAATATCACTTGCCCCGTCGATGATATTATCGTGTATCCTTCGACGAAGTCAAAGAATCCGTTGGGGTTGTTTTGGTTTTGGTTGTCGAGGCGGTCGAGGTTGAGCACCCGCAGCAGTATTTCTTGGTTTATCCTTCCTTCGGGGATATAGTTGAGGTATGTTCCCGCCGTGTCGCTTTGGTACAATATGTCGAGGCGGAAGTCGTCCTGCTGCACTTCGTATGCGTTGAGCGAATAGACGTTTTTCATCATCAGGTCCCAGAAGGTCGTCCCCGGCGTGTTGGCCGTTCCCTTTAGCAGTTTGAGGAAGAGAGCCGAGTTGTTGTCTTCGATGTCCGATGAGAATTCCCCGACTTGGTAGCGTTGCCCCCGGTAGGTGTATTCGTATGCTACTGCAAGCACCTCGTCGGATTGGAGCTTCGTGCGCAATGACAAATACCCTATCGATGAGTTGAGCGTGTACTCGGAGCTTGTCAGCAGTCGCGCGCTTTCTATTTTCTCGTAGTCGACGCCTGTTTCGAAGTTGGGTATTGCCGACAACGTCGTCACCGCCTGGCTTATTGTCCTTGCCGCCGAGTATGACGACACCATTTCCGAGTAGAGCGTGTTTGCGCCGTTGTTTGTTGCTGCGGTTGTTCCCGACGGCAGCCAGTAAGTGTTTCCGATGTGGCTTTGTTCCCCGAGATCGGCAAAGGCTATGATGTTTCGCGGGTTGTCATAATTCCCTCTTTTGTTCGTCACCCATACTTCTATCCTGGTTATCGATATTCCCGACACGGAGTTGGGTATTTCTGACATGTTGCTGTCGTAGTTGTCGCGGAAGAAATGCCCAAGGAAGAAGTGCCTGTTCTCTTCATATTCGTCAATCGTGATTTCGAATTCCTTTGTTTGCCCTCCCCCGTCGCTTGAGACCGACATTGATTCTGTTCGCTGCTGCGAGACGACGGCTTGCACTGACAGTTTGCCGAACTGCAAGTCGGTCCGCATTCCGAAGAGCGATGTTGCCCCTCTTATCAATGAGTTGTTGGTTGTCATGCTGACGTCGCCGGCTTCGAGCAATTGTATTATTTCATCTTCTTTCCCCTCGTATTTGAGGTTCATCTGCTGCGTGTCGAAATCGAAGGTCGCGTCGGTGTTGTAGTTTATGTTCATGTTGATTTTGTCACCGACGGAGCCATTGACATTTATGTTTATCTTTTCATCGAAGTCGAAACCCCAGTTCTTGCGGGATGATTCGGTTTGCGTGGGGTTTTCGGTATTGCGGTAAGTCATCCCGAACTGGAGTTCAGCGCTTCCTTGCGTTTTTATCTGCACTCCTCCCGGACCGAATATCTTTTCTGCCGGGCCGAGGTCGAACTTCATGTCCATCAAGTCGAAGTTATGCTTGTCGCCTTCGAGCTGTTCGTCGTTCTTGCTCCTGTAATATTGCTCCATTGACATGCGCAACGACCAGTCGGCATATTCTTCGGGTGTGAGGTACAACGGTATCCCCAAGGGTACGGATCCCACTTTGGTTGTCACCTTGTATATGTTGTTCTTTTCATCGTAGACTACTTCGGTGACGAGGCCTTCTGGGTCTTTGAGGTCTATCGTCGGCGTGAGCAGGTCTTGGTAGGTCTCCGGGTAAGTCTTCCTGACGGAATAGCGCGCCGAGGTTGAATCAGCCTCTTGCTGTGTTGAGGACAAGGGATGCGCGCAGATATGGCTTCCACCGATGGCGGTGAAAAGGAATAAGAGGTAGAATATGCCATAATGCCGTTTGCGCATCGCACATATATGTTTTCATAAACGCTTCAGTGCCTCTTTGATGAGGCTTTCGACCTTCAAACCGGGCGATTCGGAGAGGATGGCGCCCACAACTTTCCTCGACGGCAAAGCTGCAAAGCCCAGCATCGTCAACGCTGCGACGGCCTCGTCGACGGCCTCTGCCCTCTGGGTAGCGGCAACGCCCGGGAGCTGCGTGCCTTCTGATATTGATGACACCTTGTCTTTCAGGTCGACGATCACGCGCTGTGCCGTTTTCAACCCGATGCCTTTGACTGCCTTCAAAGCATTGGCGTTGGCCGAGGTAATGACCGCGACGAGCTCGTCCGGGGAAAAGGACGAGAGAATCATCCTGGCCGTGTTGCCTCCTATCCCCGGCACTGTGAGCAGCAACGTGAACAGCTCGCGCTCGGCCTTTGTGGAGAACCCGAAAAGCAGGTGCGCGTCTTCACGGATGATCTCGCTGATGTAGAGCTTGCATTCGCTTTTTCCCTGCAACGCTGAATAGGTGTTCAATGATATGTTGACGCAGTATCCCACTCCTGAGCATTCGATGACGGCTTGGGCGGGCATGAGTTCTGACAATTCGCCTTTTATGTGTTCTATCATTATGGTGGCAGAAATAATATGGATATACTATACGCATTAAATATAACGCGAATATCCCTCCTATATTGTTTTAGCAGATGTTAAGCCTCTGACAGCACCTCTGGAAAATTTCAAGCCCTGTCCGAACCTCTGACAGCACTTCTACAAAAGTTTAAGCACTGTCGGAGACCTCGGGCAGCACCTCTACAAAAGTTTAAGCACTGTCAGAGGCCTCGGGCGGCACCTCTACAAAAGTTTAAGCACTGTCAGAACCTCTGACAGTACTTCTGTAAAATTTCAAGCCCTGTCGGAGGCCTCGGGCGTCGCTTGCAAAAAACATCTGCCTGCCACGGCAAGCGTGGCAGGCAGGTAAATTTGTTTCCACTATGCACGGCGGCTCTTTGATGCCGTCATGCTGGTGTTTCGTCTTTAGTTCACGATGACTTTGACTGTCTTGACATATCCTTTGCCGTTGACAACCATCAGGTACGTGCCCTTGGCGAGACCGCCGGTGTTCACCGTTGTGTAGTTGCTCTCGGGCCTGAACGATTTTACAAGCATTCCTTGCAGCGAAACTATCTCTATGCGTTCTATCTCCTCGCCCGATACCATGATGTTTTCTCCGCTCTTGACAACGGTCGGAGCAACGACTACTGCTGCTGATGTATTGACATCGTCTATGCCGCTTGCGTCTGTGCCATAGAGTTCAAACTCAAGTATCTTCGTGGTGGCGAAGAACGGCGTTGTGACGTTCAGGGCAACGTGTGTTGCAGTCGCTGTCGTTTCGGGAGTAACACGTATCTCGCGTGAGGTCTCAAGCGAAGCCCACTCGGTGTAGGTCGACCCGTCTGATGAGACTTCTACCGATATGGCTGTCGGCGCAACGTACTCGGCAACTTCGCTGTCTTCATAGTCGAGGAGCAGGACGAGGTTGCTCAACTCCTTGTTCCCGTTGAGCGGGAAGATGAAGGTTGATTGCGACTCGGCTGTTTCGTTGATGTCAGGAGCATAGTAGGACGTGTAATCGCCATCGGTGATGTTTTTCAGTTCACCTTTGTCGCTTGGGGTTGTCAGGTTGCTTCCTGTTTGCGTGAAGGTCGGCACTATTCCCGATACGAGGTTCTCGGTAGACGGGTCATTGACCGTCACTTGGAATGTAGTGTAAACCACATAGTCGCCGTTTGTCAAGGCTACGGTGATGTTAGCGACATTGACTGCCGTCGATGACGAGAGGGTGAGCGTGTAGGTCCCTGCCGATTCGTTGACGGTCGTTGAGGTCACATCTACAACTTCGGGGGCATCGGAAGTCGCTTCGATCGAGAAATTGTCCTCTTGTCCTTCGCTGCCCAGCGCGAAGTTGCCGGTGACTTGCAATGTGGAGTTTATGTCCATCGTCTGCGGCGCTATCGTCGAGAGCTGCAAGGTGCTTTCAGTGCCGTAGGCCTCGAATTCCCATATTCGTATTGTTATTGGGGCATCGGCATCGTAAGGCACGAAGCGTATGTAGCGTGCCACTGTCGGCTTTATCCAATCGTAATGTATGTTTTCGCTTTTCCTTCCGGTTGTGTTGACTGCCTCGTTCCATGTCAGGAGGTCATTGCTCAGCTCGATGATGTAGCTGTCAAGGTTGTCGGTTCCGGCTTCGTTGGTTTGCGCGTCATAAATTACGAATTCGTATAGCTTGTAGGGTTGTTCCAAGTCAATGATGACCCAGTGTTCCTTTGAGCCTCCCACGCACCATTTCTCGTGTATGGTGCAACCTTCTTTTTTGCCGTCAAGGATGTTGGTGGCAACTTCTCCGGATGACGACAGCTCGCCACTGACTGAATAGATGGTCTTGTTCAGAGCCACGTTCTCGAGCGTCAGGTCATTAGATACCTCTACGAGGTCGGTCTCTACTTTTTCGGTAGTGCCTACTTCGTTCGTCACACGCACGGTTATTGAGTATAGCCCCTCTTCGGAGAATGTGACTGTTGCCGTGTTGTCGCTTTGGCTGACAAGGGTAGCGCCTTCGGGCAATACCCAAGAATATGATTGCGGCTTGTTGGTAGCCTCTGCTGTCAGGGTAACCTGTTCGCCTGTTTTTGCCAATGTCGGCGAAGCCACTATAGATACTACGGGGAGAGTCATCTCCGGGTATTCAACTGTTGTGGAGACTTCTTGCCCCTGTTTCATGTCCTTGGTCACGGTTACCACGCTTACCACGAGCGAGTTCTCATTGTCTTCGCGTGTGAATCTAGGCACATAGAATGCTTCGTCACGCGTCTGTCCTACCAAAGTCTTTGTGCCGTTGCGTTCAACGTAAACATCGAAATGGTCGACATGTGAATCATAGTCAGACGGTGCATCCCATGTTATCCTCAGGTCGGCGGTCTCCTCTCCGAGTTCGTTCTCAACCGTAAGGTTTGATACCGTGAGTGATTGCGAGTATGACGACGGTATTATCCCCAACTGCCCGAGGCGCGCCTCGTAGTTGGAAACAGTCGACGGAGAGGTGAAATCCAATGCAATGATTGAAACCGTTTTGCCTGCCAACGACGACAGGTCGACTTCTGCCACAGTCCACCCATTTACTGTGGTTGACGATGTGAGTTCAAACGCTGTGAATGCATTGTTGTTTTCTTCTATGCCGAGTTTTAGCTGTATGGAATTGGCGGTTGAGGTCTTATATACCAATTGGAACTTGTCACCGCTTTCGATTTCCAGCGCGGTTTTGTACAGGCGCACTAAATTGCTGGAGTTTGCCGTCACGTTGCCTGTTACGAGGATGCTTGTTCCTATGTTGTAGGCATCATCCCAATCCATGGCGAATGAAAGGTTGTCGCTGCTTGATGCTGATTCAACCCACCAGCGCCATGTCGGGAGTATGCTTTGCATTCCTCGGTGGTACCAGTCTTGTGTCCCTTGTTTTTCTCCTTCAACGAAACGATATTTCCCTTGCCCTCCGCTGAATGAGGTCACGAAGGGTTTCGTTTGTATTACGCTTCGTTCAAGTATGGCATTTGCCAATCCCGGCCAGAGCGTGTTGTTGTCGCGGTAACTTGTGTTCGATGGGTCGCCATTTGGATTTACCCACACCCTTGATTCATTTGAAAATACTGTGTTTATCGCAGTGTAGGCCTGTTGCCCGCTTGCGTTTTCGGTGTCAAGAAGGTCTTCAACGACTGTCTTCCAGATGTTTTCCTCAGGGTTGAACAGCTGCAACGAGATGTTATGCCCTGTGCTTGGCAATGCGTTTTGAAAGTTGCTGGCGTTGCCATTGAGTCCGCCTTGAGCCATCTCCAAGCCTGAATAGACTTGGGCGAAGAACTGTTCTTCACTCTTTCCTGTGCCTGAAGTATAGGAATTCCTGTTTGAGGCAATGTATCCTGAGGTTGCGGCTCCATAATTCACCATGAAGGAGACGTTGTCATCTATGTTCAACATGTCAACTACGTCTGCTACGCTATATGTCGCATCATACCATTGCAAGTGCATGTCGTAATTGCCGTCAGCATGCGCCACTTGGTAGAAGTACTCCATCCAGGCTTCCCATTGTGCATTTGTGCTGGCATAGGTTTCTTCATTCAAGAACCAGCCGTCGAAGCCGTAATACTTGGCTATCTCGTACATCTTCTCTGCATAGGGGTAAGCACCGTTCTCTTGTTTCAGGAACTCTGTTACCCATGCCGGGTCACCGCTGTAGGAACGTGGCGGGAAAAAGACATTACCAAGCACTTTGACTCCGTTCATGTGGCAGATGTCAGTGAAAGGAGCCGATGGGGGAATAATGATGCCTTCGCCTGCCGAGCCTCCCCACCACACTACCAAGTCCATGTACTGCCAGTAGGTTGGGTTGTAGCCTATGAAATTGTTAGCGCCTTGCGATGGTGTCGTGCTGCACATGGGGTTCATGGTCAGGCACGCGCCTATCAAGGCATCAGGGTACTGGTAATCATTGGCCTTGATTTCGTTGCCGTCGATTCGCGGCTGCAGTTTGACTAAGCTGCGGTTGAATTTGGCATCCTCGTCGGTTTCAGGCGACCAGTTTGCTACATACTCCACATGCCAGCACCCGCCGTAAGGCTGCTGGGCATAGATGGCTGATGCAAGCACCGTGCAAACGGTTAACAGTAAAAATTTTGTTGCTTTCATCTCTTTGAAATTTAGTTATGTTTCATGGTTATGTCATTCTGTCAACGATGTCCTGAAGTTGTTTGGCGTATTGCGCTCGCCATTGTCATCGTTAGTGTCCTGCACGTCCCACCAGAGCCTTGTGCCTTGGTTCACATCTTGCGGGACATTGGAGGAGTTGTAATAGTATTCATCCAATGCGTAACCTACCCTCTTTATGAATTT
Organism: uncultured Bacteroidaceae bacterium; assembly: GCA_964635525.1. Taxonomy (GTDB): domain Bacteria; phylum Bacteroidota; class Bacteroidia; order Bacteroidales; family Bacteroidaceae; genus Avibacteroides. The sequence goes on along the minus strand of CAZWPW010000001.1, from coordinate 17,841 downwards.
GCCTTGGGGTATATTCGCATCCCTGTTGCTCAGATGGTTGTTCAAGCGGGGATAATCGGTGCGCCGGAACTCTGCCCACCCCTCGTTGCCGTTGGGGAATATCGCCAGCCACTTTTGCGTGATGATTTGCTCCAGCTGCGCCTCGCGGTCGGAGCCTTCGAATGGATTGTCCTCACTGTTGTATATCTTCAAGCTGTTGATGTATCCTTGGGCGTTCTCTGGCATGTTGTAGTAGTTGAACGACTCGTAAATCCCGTCTTGGAAGAGTTCCTCTACCGTGCCGTAGGCATCTGTCCAGCCGCGCAATGTTGCCTCGGCGAGCAGGAATTTCAGCTCGGCGTATCCAAACCAGATATAGGAGCGCGAATAGCTGAACCAATGCGTGTCGGAAAGGACTTTCCCGTTGTTGTGGTCGACTTTCAGAGGCGAATAGACATCTGTCATGCTGCTGACAGTGTTGTCGCCTATGGCGCAGCCTTTGTATTGCGTTGTCGACAGCTCCCGCCCTGCTTCAAGGTATGCTTTCGGCGTGGGCCTGTACCAGCATATTGTGCAGCGCGGGTCGATGGTATCGCCGATATATACTAAAGCGGCGTCTTTGTCGATAAGGTTCTTGTATGCCTCTTCCATATCGAGCGACATGACCACGTCGGTATAGCGGAAGCCGCAGTTGGCCACTTCGTTCTCTGAACCTGATGAGTCCTCTCCTCCCAATTCAATAGGAGCATAGTCAGGAACTGTTTCAACGTTGTCGTCCTGCGATTGCATCAGTCCGCCCGGATGCTCAAGGGCTGCCTTGGCTTCTTGCTCTGCCCGGCTCGGGTCGACGTTGGAGATGCGCATGGCCAACCTCAAGCGCAACGAGTTGGCGAACCTTATCCACTTTTCCTCATCGCCGTTGAAGCATTTGTCCTCACGGTCGGCGAACTGGAACGAGCATGCGCCCGGCGTAATGCTGTCGGCCGCCTGCGTAAGCATCCTGAACACCATGTCATATACTTCTTCTTGCGTGTTATAAGGACACTCCGATGGTGCTTCCTGTCCTTGGACGTAAACGGCAAAAGGGATATCGCCATACGTGTCGGTCATCGTCGAGGCAAGGAAAGCATACCAGATGCGCGTCATGTAGAAAGCGTTGCGGTAAGCCTCGCGGTCAACGAACCAGAAAGTGTTGACAAGCGTACGGTACTCCTGCGAGCGGTCCTTGTAGAAATGGTCCCAACGGCGGCCCGACCAGTCGTCGGTGTATACATAGTTGGGAGAGTTGTTAATGAAAGAAACGTTGTTGTTGGCAAAATACCCAGCATAGATGTCATGCGTCAAGTTCGTCGTGCGCTGGTAGTCGTTGACCAACCCTTCGTAGGTGAACGTCTTGAACTCCTGCCCTATCAACGACACGCTGTTGATTAACGTTGCCAGGTACTCCTCTGAAATGGAATCGGGCATGTCGATGTCATCAGTGTTAATGGTCGTTGTGCCGGTATCGCCGTTTGAATAGATTGGGTCTGAATAGGGGTATGTGTTGATTTCCATGAAACCGTCAGTACACGAAAACATGAACACCGAGGCCAAGAATGCCGGCGCAAGTAAACGCAGGATTTTTATATTATTGCTTTTCATATCTTTTCCTTTGATTGTTGTAACATATTATATGCCAATATTGATTGAGAAACCAAGGGTACGCGTGTACGGCACTGCCGTGTAGTCCAATGCTTGCGAGTACATCGTCGTGTCAAACCCTCCTTCGGGGCTCGTTCCTGGCGTGTGCTTCATCAGGTAACATAGGTTGCGCGCCACGAACGAGAGGCGGAGCGATGAGACATGTATCTTGCTCAGCCATTTCTTGGGGAAGGAATAGCCGAAAGCCAACTCCTTGAACTTGATGTATGAGGCACTGTAAACATATTCCTCTGCCGGGGCATTATCGCCGCCGATGGAGCGGTAGTAGTCCTCGGGGTTGATTGCCGTGGTGTTAGGCGTGCCGTCCTCGTTGACACCCGCGATGATTATGCCTTCAGCGGGGCGGTACTCGGTGCGCTTGGCCGTTCCGTTGGCGGTGGCAATGGCCTCGGAGAATGATACTATCTCGCCTCCGAAGCGCATGTCAAACATCATAGACAAGGTGAACCCCTTGTAGGTGAACGTGGGAGATATCGACATGAGCAACTTGGGCTGTATGTTGCCTATGCACTTGCGTTCCGAGCTGCTGGCCGTCTCAAGCAAGGGCAAGCCGTCGCGAAGTATTATGTTGCCGTTCTCGTCACGCCTGTAATACGTGTTGGCATATATATTGCCTAACTTGCCGCCCTCCTCTGCACCTACATCAACAAGCATGTTGTCGCTGCGGTAGTTGAAGCTGATGTATTTGGCGTTGTCGTGCAATTCCTTGACAGTCGTGACATTGTGCGCCAAGCTCACGTCAAGGTTGAACTCAAAATCCTTGGTTCTCACCGGGGTACTGTATAGCATCACCTCGACACCCTCGTTGAGTATCTTGCCGGCATTGATGTACTGCCACTCAAACTCGCCCGACATGGGGATTGTCATTATCTGGTTCTTCGTCATGCTATAGTAATAGGTGAAGTCGAAGCCGAGGCGGTTGTCGAGGAACCTCATGTCAAGACCTACCTCATGGGACGAGGAAATCTCTGGCTTCAAGTCGGAATTGGCTTTTATCCTCGGGTATGAAACCACAGGGCCGCTCGTGCTTTGCGTGTACGTGCGGTAATTGTACAAGACGTATGGGTCTGTGTCCTTACCTACCTGTGCCGACGAAACCCTGATCTTGCCGAATGTGAGCCACCTCGGAACATCGATGGCAAAAGACTTGAACATGTCGGTGAATATCCAGCTCAGGTTAGCCGACGGATAGAAATAGGAATTGTTCTGCGGAGGCAAAGTCGACGACCAGTCGTTGCGCGCCGTCAAATCCAATGAAATCCACTCGTCGTACGCAAATTGGAAGGTTGCGAAAACCGAACGGGTCATCCTCTCGGTTGATGCCTGCTCGGCAGTGTTGACGCCAAGGGCTGAATTGTGGTACCACACATCAGTGATTGCCATGTTCTCTGAATAACCTGTCAACTCGCTCGTGGTCTGGTACATGATGTTCCCGCCCAATGAGTATCCTATGCGGTACTTATCGGCAAAGGTGTTGTTGCCGAATATGATTCCCTCAATGTTATGCTCGTAGTAGTCCTGCTCTATGGTAGTGTATGAGTTCTTGGTCTCATCGTCAATGCCGTTGGTACGGTTCATCTCTTCTATGCCAGTGTGGTAGTAGTCGAATGTGTACTTTCCTGTTGCATACAGCCAAGGAGTGAAATCGAGCCTCAACGAGTAATAACCGAAAGCGCGCCAACGCTCATCCATGTTCGTGTACTGGTAGTTGACATAGTAGGGGTTCAACCTCTGCGGCTGCGGAGAGACATAATATATATGCCTTTCGTCATCGCTGCGGTAGGTTTGTAGCAAGCTCAACGGCACGCTGCGGGGTATGTACAACAACTGGTATACCTCGCCGGCCTTTCCGAACTGCGGGCGGTTCTCTGCTTTAGTACGGCTAAGCGACACCTTGGCATCCATGCTCAGGTACTTGTTCATTTGCATCCCCCCTTTGAGGTCGACGTTGATTCTGTTAAGGGTTTCGCCATTGAAAAGCCCCTCGCTGTCCAAATAGCCTAACGAAGTCCTGAAATGCGAATTGTCATTGGTCTTGCCTATGGCGACGTTGTGTGACTGGGAAAAGCCGGTGTTGAAATAATCCTTCAGCTTGTCGCCATAATCCTTGTAAGCGTATTGCCCTCCGCCAGAGAGCCAACTATCAACCATAGTTCCGTCCATCGGAGCACCGAAGGCCTCGAAATAGTTCGGGTTGTACACGCCCACGTAACTGTCAGTCCCGTAAGACGAGCCTTGGCCGTAGGTTGTCTGCTGGTCAAGCGTCTCGGCAACGTCAGTCCATGTGAAACTGCTTGAGTAGTTGATGCCGAAGCCCTTGTCCTTCACTCCCTTCTTCGTCGTGACAAGTATAACGCCATTTCCTGCACGGGAACCATAGAGCGCAGCGGCATTAGGACCTTTGAGGACTGATATGGACTCTATGTCGTCGGGGTTCAAGTCAATCGACGAGCCGCCGCGGTCAATGCCGCTGTAGAGCGATGCGCCCGAACTGTTGTTGTCGCTGAACGGCACCCCGTCGACAACCCAAAGCGGCTGGTTGTTGTCATTGAGCGACGAGTTGCCGCGGAGGGTAATCTTAGTTGAGCCCGACAAGCCCGTCCCGGCGGTATTGATCTGCAAACCGGCAACTTTTCCCGTCAAGGCGCTCGTCAACGACGGGTCGCCAGTAGCGTTCAAAGCATCGCTCTTGACATCCTGGACGGCATAACCGAGCATCTTCTTCTCACGCTTTATGCCCAACGCCGTGACCACCACCTCGTCAAGGCTCTGCCTGTCCTCGCTCATGACGACATCGACAGACTGCCGGTCGCCTACTGGCACCAAGAGTGAAGTATAGCCTACGTAGGTGAACTCAAGCACCGACTCCGTCCCTTCAACCTGCAACGAATAGTTGCCGTCCAAGTCAGTAATCGTACCGTGCCCTGTGCCGCGCTCGACAACGCTCACGCCTATTAGCGCTTCGCCGTTTTCATCTGTGACAGTTCCCGTGACTAACCGCTGCTGCTGGTCTAGCTGCAGCGATGCCGCATCTCCGGAACCAACAAGTTCATTGGCATTGACAGCCAGTGCAACCGGAAACAACGCCGTGCAAAGCAACACGCCAACCGGCTTGGCTAACTTAGCAAAACAGATATTCATATTCATAGTATATGGATTTATTAAAAAAACAAGTTAATAACGTTTCACATGGATTTAACACGCACCAAAGCACGCATTTATTTATCTTCTGCAAAGTAGGGGAAAAAAACAATTGCATGTATGCCTGCCTTTAGGTTTTTATACCTTTTTGAACTGATTTTGCGATAAACCTTGCGTGTTCATTGCTAATTTTAACATCAGGACAGCTAAGCACCTCGAAAGGAACATGGTTTTCACTTTCGGAGATATGCGAAAGTTTGACTTTAACACGCCCATGCATTATCTTTGTTGCATAAAATGCTTAACAAGCATTGCTTTCGAATACAAAAAATGAAAAAAAACATTGCCGCCGTGCTGTTGTTGCTCGCACTGGCAATAACCGCGCCAGAAGCTCTCGCACAAAACACCGCCACGCCGCTCGATGGCGAAGGGGTCAATGCCTTCCTGTTAAGGCACGGCAGGCAACCAAAACAATACAAGACCGCCTTCTTTGAACTCAACAAAGGCAAACTCGGAAAAAACAACACCCTGCTCAAAGGAGTCACATACAAGATACCGCCAGCCGATGCCGTGCTCGAGGATGAAATATATGAACCGCTCTTCGGAAAGGATCTCGCTAATGTCAAAATCAAATCACGAGACCTGCAGGGAGCATGCTTCTACATCGTAAGCGGACACGGAGGACCAGACCCAGGTGCAATAGGCAAGGCAGAAGGGCACGAGCTGCACGAAGACGAATATGCCTACGACATCGCACTGCGCCTTGCCCGGAACCTCATGGAGAAAGGTGCCAAAGTGCACATCCTAATACAAGATGCCAAGGACGGAATACGCGATGGGAAATACCTCTCTACAAGCAAGCGGGAAACATGCATGGGAGAACAAATACCACTCGGGCAAACGGCAAGGCTCAAACAACGATCCGACAAAATCAATGCGCTATACAAAGACGACAAACAGAATTACTCCTACTGCCGGGCAGCATTCATACACATCGACAGCCGCAGCAAGAAGAAACAAATGGACGTGTTCTTCTACTACCAAGAAATAAATAAAAGCCTCAGCCTGCCACTCGCAAACACGATAAAGGCCACCTTTGAGAAAAAATACAACCAGCACCAGCCTAACCGGGGTTTCTCGGGAACGGTAAGCACAAGGGATTTGTACGTGCTAAAGCACACGCAAGTGCCGTCGGTATACTTCGAACTCGGGAACCTGCAAAACGTCAACGACCAAAAAAGGTTCACAATCAGCAACAACAGGCAAGCACTCGCCAACTGGATCACCGAAGCATTTGTCGAAGACTACCGCAAACACAAATAAAACCGGGGCTGCTGAACCATCATGCACCTCATCCACAAACAAAACAAAATAACCATCACACCTATGAAAGTATTGCTAATCAACGGAAGCCCGCGCGCCGAAGGCAACACGGCAACTGCGCTGGGCGTAGTTGCCAAGACACTGAATGAATGCGGAGTAGAAACCGAAATGATCGGAATAGGAACAAATCCCGTACAAGGATGCGTCGCATGCGGAAAATGCAGGCAACTCAAGCGATGCGTATTCAAGGACAAGCTCTACGAAACAGTGCTTGGAAAGATACGCGATGCCGACGGCATCGTAGTAGGGTCGCCAACCTATTATGCAGGACCCAACGGCTCACTGTGCGCATTGCTCGACAGGCTCTTCTACTCGGCAGCCCACCTCATGCAATTCAAGCCCGCAGCAGCGGTAGCAATATGCCGCAGGGGAGGAGCAAGCGCGACATACGACCGCCTCAACAAATACTTCACCATAAACAACATGCCCATCGTCTCGTCAAACTACTGGAACAGCGTGCATGGAGCAACGCCCGGCGAAGCATTGCAGGATGCCGAAGGAATGCAAACAATGCGCCTGCTCGGGAAAAACATGGCATGGATGCTGCAATGCATCACTAATGGGCAAGGACACCCTACACCCGAGGAAAAGATAAAAACCAACTTCATACGCTGAAAACTGCCCATCGGCAAAGACCTTGCCTATGCTGCGCAACGGGAAGCCAAGGCCGACAGATTGACGGATGCGCTATTTTCATGCCTGCCTTCAGAATGTATACCCAACCGCAAACGTTGGAACATAGAGGTCAGTAATGCGGTAGTGCACGCGCACCTCAACAAACAACGCCATGCTGCTGGTCAAAGGGAAGTCGAGGCCGAACGCCGGCATCACCGCAATCCAATAGGGATTCTTTTCATAAACCTCGCCAAGGAGAGGCTGCTCGATCCTAAGAAAATAACCCAACCAATCCCAGCCCAAACCAAACGAGACGTAAGGCGTGTAGTTCTTCTTCTCAGCAAAATTGACTTTGAAATCCACAAAAGCCGTACTGCTGGCATAACCATTCCGCTTATGGTTATACTCTCCAAACAACAAATTAAAACCTGCGCCAAAAGAATAAGCCCCGTTGAACCGGCAACGGGCAAGAATCTCGAAACCGGAGTGCCAATTCACATATCCGCTCGCATTATATGCGCTATGATACCCGCCAACGCCGTACAACGTCTTGACGCTCATGTCAGAACCGCGCCTCGACGTGTCGCTGCGCATCTTGTGGAACATCTCATGCTTCGCCATCACTGACAGAGGGGCAAGCAGAAGAACAAGCAAAACAATCTTTCTCATTGCATAAAAGCATATTTCCCATGCATTGATCATCCTGCCGAAGGCGAGGCTGCAACCTTGCATGACATCCTCAACAACAAGCCAAATATAAACATTTTTTGATGCTTTCTTACGAAAAAGAACATTGGAATGGCTTTCCAGATTACTTGAAAACCTCAAAACGAAGCCTCGCCAAGCCAGTTTGCCGGAGAAGTATGCCAAGCCCGGGCGGGAGGAGATGTTTCAGCAGACTGCGAGCAAAGTTTCCCCAGGTGGCATGGAAAGTTTCCTTGGGTAGTATGCAATCTTTATTTTCACCTTAAAAATACGTATTTTTAAGGTGAAAATATGTATTCGCACGGTAAAGATATATGTTTTTAACCTGAAAATAAAGATTTCATGCTATGCAAGGTGGAATTTCTCCCCACCCGAGCCTGACTTGGATGCCGCACAAGAATATGGCGCATGGTGCGGAAGCAAGTATTGGATGCATTGCAAGGTTGCCTTGCATAGGGTGTTTTCCTGCGTTTGGCGGTTAGGTTTGAGGAGTCAGCGCAGGTAGAATTCGTATGTTATCGTGCCTTTCTGGAGGTCTGTAGCGTCGATTTTGTTGAATTGTGCTTGTGCTGCCGCTTTTAGGGCTGCTTCCCGCAATGCCGTGCTGTAGGTGTTTGTTTGGTTGTTTATTGCCGTTTGGACGACTTTGCCCGACGGTGCCACCCATATATCTACGACGACGATGCCTTCTTCCTTGGCGGTGTATGCCGGCATTGGCAGTGTCCCGCTGCCGAGGCTGCGCCCTGAGAGCGAGAATGAGCCACTTCCCGCTCCCGGCCTCGTTGCGCCGGCGGCGGGGTTAGTTCCTTGCGGACTGCCCTGTTGCGTTCCAGGACTGTTTTGTGCCGCATCGTTTGCCATTTCGCGTGCCTTGCCGAAGGCTGCGTCCATTAGCCTGTTGGCTTGGTCGGCTACTTGCCTTTCGTGTTCAGCGCGTTTCTGTTCTGCTGTTTGCTGCGGTGTTGCTTGGCTTTGTGTTGGTATGGCCACGGTGGGTTCATCGTCTTGCGTTATCATGGCTTGCTCTTGTCCTGCCTGCGGGGTGCTGGGGCTGGCGTCAGGCATGAGGGCTGCGGCGGCATCTTCAAGCATGAAATTGCCGAGCATAAGCACTTCGAGGCCTCCTTCGGGTTGCTGCACGGGCTTATCGAGCGTCATGAGCAGGAGGAAAACGAGCAGCAGCAGGTGCAGTGCTGCCGTTGTTGATGCTGCTACGGTCTTTGCCTTTATTTGTTTCATGCTTGGCATCCGGCGCTAATCTGGCTTGCGTGTTGCAAGCACCATCTTGAATTTGTTGTCGTTGGCTATGTTGAGCAGTTTGACTATCTCGCCGTATGGTACAGCTTCGTCGGCATAAAGCGCCACGTACATTTCGGGTTCTTCTTCGGCGCATTTCATGAGGAATGCCGGCAGGTCGTGTTCCTCGACAGGTATTTCCTTGTCGTTCCCGAGTGCGGCGTATATGTTCAGGTCTTTGTCAATGATGACCCTTGCCAGCGGTTTGGCGGATGTTTGCTGCCGTCCTTGGGGCAGGAGCACTTTTATTGCGTTGGGCGAGACGACGGTCGATGTTATCATGAAGAATATCAGCAAGAGGAATATGACATCGGTCAGTGATGCCATGCTGAATGCCGGTTCTATTTTTGTCCTTCGTTTAAGAGCCATGTTCTTGGTTATGCTGCGGCGAGTTCAATATGTCCATGAACTGCACTGTTTTTGCTTCCATTGCGTTGACGACGTTGTCGACTTGGCCGACGAGGTAGTTGTATGCGAATAGTGCGATGATGCCCACGACGAGTCCTCCTACCGTGGTGACCAATGCTTCGTATATGCCTCCTGAGAGGAGTGTTATGTCGACGTTGTTTCCGGCGTTTGCCATTGCGTAGAAAGCTCTTACCATTCCTGTTACTGTTCCGAGGAATCCTATCATCGGGGCTGCCCCTGCTATTGTCGCTATCACCGGGAGTCTTTTTTCGAGGCGCGCCACTTCGATGTTCCCAACGTTCTCTATTGCCGTTTGTATGTCGGCTATTGGCCTTCCGAGCCGTTTTATCCCGCATTCTATCATCCTTGCAGCTGGTGTGTTTTCTGCTTGGCAGTAGGTCAGCGCCGATTTGTTTTCGTTGCTGAGGATGTAATCCCTGATTCGTTCCATGAAGTGCGGGTCGTCCTTAGCTGCTTTGCGTATGATGATTAGTTTCTCGACGAAGACGTAGATGCATAAAACCGACAGTGCTGCAAGGACTGCCATTATCCATCCTCCTTTTAGCGCCATGTCCCAGAGGCTGATGCCTTGTTCGGCTTGGGTAGGGGTGAGTTGCGGCAGTTCCAGAGGTGCAGTGTCTTGTACGGCTTGCGCGAATGTATAAAACAGTTTAAACATAGGGTGAAGTTATGGTTTTCAGATGATGCATCGTTTATAGTCCTTGATTGTTTTCTCAAGGCCATGGTATATTGCGTCGCATACGAGCGCGTGCCCTATTGAGACTTCGTCGAGGAAGGGGACGCACTTGCGGTAGTATTCGAGGTTTTCGAGGTTCAGGTCGTGGCCTGAATTGAGGCCGAGGCCGAGGCTGTGCGCTATTTCAGCTGCCTTGACGTATGGTTTGACTGCGTTCTCTTTGTCTTTGTGGAACATGGATGCATAGGAGCCGGTGTAGAGTTCGACGCGGTCGGTTCCCGCCTTTGCTGCATATTCGATCATTGCCGGGTCGGGGTTGACAAAGACCGAGGTCCTTATTCCTTCGCTGTTGAACGTTCCTAACACGTCAGATAGCAGGTGGAAGTTCGTTTTCGTATCCCACCCGGTGTTTGAGGTGAGCTGTTCGGGTGCGTCGGGCACCAATGTCACTTGCTGCGGCTTGACGTTCAGCACGAGTTCGATAAAGTCGGATGTCGGGTTTCCTTCGATGTTCAGTTCCGTCTTCAAAACTGCTTTGAGGGCTATCACGTCGCTTTTCCTTATGTGCCTTTCGTCCGGACGGGGGTGTACTGTTATCCCGTCAGCGCCGAAGACTTCGCAATCGAGTGCTACTTTGACAAGGTCAGGCATGTTTCCTCCGCGTGCGTTGCGGAGTGTTGCTATCTTGTTAACGTTGACACTGAGTTTCGTCATGATTTCTTTTTTTCATTCATTTCATCGCTGGCAAGGGCTGGCAACGATGGCGGCATGTTACCTTAATACTGGTGCTGTTTTGGTGATTTGCGATTAAAAAAGTCTATTTTTGCCCTTGCTGATGCGGCAAAGTTAACAGTTCTGACGGAATAGCAAGCACAGTAAAAACCAAAACTACCATTAATTGATGCAATATCTGATTTTCGGCAACACATTCGACCCGGGCAAGGCTGAGATTATGGCAAGGCTCGTCGGGGTTTTCAGCGAGCATGGAGCCGGTTATGCGTTGGAGCCTGGTTTTTTCGGTTTCCTAAAGGAACATTCCCGCCTCAATCTTTCAGATGAACAACTGATGAAAGGCGACGTGGCTGGCGATTGCATTGCGGTTAGCATAGGCGGCGACGGCACGTTCCTCCGTACGGCGAAGTCGGCCACCCGTCTCAGCATCCCCCTCATAGGGGTCAACATGGGACAGATGGGCTTCTTGACCGACATCGAGCCATCAACATTAGGGAATGCCCTTGAGAGCATTGCGAATGGCGACTACCGGATAGAGGAAAGAACCCAGCTGAAATTGGAAGTCAAAGGACGGGAGGAGCCAACGTCGTGCATAGCCCTGAACGAGATAGCGGTCATGAAGATGGATATTTCATCGATGATAACCATCAAGGTGTCGGTCAACGGGCAATTCCTGTGCAATTACCAATGCGACGGGCTGATTGTTGCCACGTCTACTGGCTCTACCGCTTATTCGTTGAGCGTTGGCGGCCCTATTATCATGCCGCAATCGAAGAGCATGGTCATCACCTCCGTTGCGCCCCACAACTTGAACATCCGCCCTATCGTCTTGTGCGACGACTGCACGGTTGAGATGGAGGTAAGAAGCCGCAACAACCAGTTCCTTGTTTCGGCCGACGGCGCGAGCATGGCCTGCGGTGATGGCGACAGGCTTACGGTGTCGAAGGCTGGTGAGTCGCTCAAGGTTGTAAAACTCAATTCCCATCCCATGTTCGAGAACCTGCGTTCGAAACTAATGCTTGGGATAGACACGCGGGGAAGCTTACAAGCCTCCCCTCTTTAGCCTTGGCGGTACAACGACGCGCCGGCTTTGCGCAGTGTCGTGAATGCCTTAGAGCGTCTTCTTGAGTTCTTCGAGGCGGCAAACGTACTTGCCGAGTATGTCAAACTCGATGTTCACCACTGTCCCTTCTTTGATGTGCTTGAAGTTGGTGTTTTCCATCGTGTATGGTATTATCGCCACAGTGAACTCGTTTGCCGTGGGTTCGCACACCGTCAGGCTGACTCCGTTGACTGTGACCGACCCTTTGTCAACGGTGAAATATCCCCTCTTGGCCTTTTCACTGTCGGTGTCATGCCTGAAGCGGAAATACGTGCTGCCCTCGGCATCCTTTTTTGATATGCACACTGCTGTTTGGTCGACGTGTCCTTGCACTATGTGCCCGTCGAGGCGTCCGTTCATTACCATTGAGCGTTCAAGATTCACCCAGTCGCCTGGCTTGAGCAATCCGAGGTTTGAGCGCAGCAATGTTTCCTTGATTGCTGTCACCGTGTAGTTGTCGTCTCCGATGTTTGCCACTGTGAGACATACCCCGTTGTGTGATATGCTTTGGTCGATTTTCAATTCCGGTACAAACGAGCATTTCAACGTGATGTCTACATTTTCGCGGTCATGCACGACGGCTATGACTTGTGCGCATTCTTCTACTATTCCTGAAAACATGGGTCAAATATTTGTTTTGTTGTTTTTATCATTCCAGTCGTTTGGCATGGCACTGATGACCATGTCTTTCATTATGTCGTATTCGGTAGGTCCTATTCCTGCTTTGGCGGTTATTCTTGAGTCCTCGTCAAGGGTGGCGATGAGCCATGCGCTGCCTTTTATCCTCGCCGCAGCCGCGTAATGTTCGTAAGCTGCGCGTACATCCCCATTGCCCCATGCGGCATGTCCGGCGTTGACATGGTCGTTTGCCGTTAGATTGTCAGTTGACGATGCCAGTTTGTTGTAGCATGACAATGCCGCCGCCCATTCTCCTGCCTCGAGCAGGCACCACCCCATCATTCTCATGACGTAAGGGTTGCCTGGCAACATAAAGTCTATCTTGCGCAGCTTTTCCAAGGCTTTGGTGAACTCTTCCATTCGTATGAGACATTTGCAAACTTGCAGCGACGCGTCCGTATCGGAGGGGTCAATCAATTCGATAAGATGGTAGTACTCAAGCGCGTCTTCCAGCTTACCCACAAGCGCGAGGCATGACGCTATGTGCGATAGTATCCATTTGTTTTCCGGCAATAGCGAATCGGCTTGCATGTATAGCCTCACGGCCTCGTCATAGCGTCCTAAGCGTTGCGCGCAATAAGCAGCTTTTTGGAATAGTGCTGCGTCATTGCATTTTGTTGCTGATACGTATCGGTTGTAATAATCGAGTGCTTCTTCATAGTGTTCATGCTTGAACATTGCTTCTGCAAGCGCTTGGCAAGCGCTTGGCGTTGCTATGACAGCCTCGAAGAATGGTATTCCGGCTACCGCTGCCAAATCGTCAAACGGGTCGGCGAACTGCGTTCGCTGCGGGTGCAATTTATGGAAGCGATACAAGTCCTGTACGTATGAGTTTGCCGCCCCGATGAATTTGCCATTGGGGTCAGAGGGTGCGTCGTCAGAGCCAGCGTCAAAATCCAGATTTGAAGCCAACATTGCGCGCTGCGATTCCGGCACACCTCCCAACATCAGGCAGAATGAATACTTGTCGGAATCGCATAACGTTCCCGAGGCAAGAATCATTTCCAATAGCGATTTCCCGTGGCCTATGCCTGACGGCAATGCTTGGCGCACTGCATGGTTATGGATGTCGAAGGGCATGAACCAATTTGAGAATTCATTGAAGAAGGTGAAGTTCTTCATGTGCGAGAAAGCTCCATGGTATACGTCATACCCGTCCTGCTGCAGTTCGGTCATTTCCTTGAGCTTGTCGGCAACTCCTGTTTTCTCTATTTCCATCCCCCATTCTGGTTTCAGCTCGTTGAAACTGTTCATGTCAATGAATTCTGTTCCTATGCTGTCCTTGAGTTCTGATTGTTTCTTGAACAATTCAGGAACTATCTCTTCATTGAACTTCTTGCCGATTTTCTTTGTTTCAAGCGCTTTCAACAATTGGAGTATTACGATAAGCATCTCTGACCTGCGCGTGGCATCGTCGGCAAGCACATTGAAGGCATTGATTGCCTCCGGGAAGAGGTCAAGCAGCTGCGCATGCTCGCGCATGGTCAACAACACCGCCACGTATGCACGTGCGCGCAGTACAGGGTCAGCGGCATAACAAAGCACAATGACGGCGAGCATCTTCTTCGTATCAAAGGCGCGCAAGAGCGACAGCAGCAAGCCTGAAACGGCAAACAGCTTGTCGGCCTGCGTGACTTGGTTTGATTCGAAAAAAGCTATAGCCGTATTGCGGTCGTCATCATTCCACTCTCCCGAGAGCCATAACAAGTAGAACATGTCACGGCTGTCTGCATCGTGTTTTTTGCAGAGTTCGTCAATAGACTGTTCGTTGCCCAGAAGTTTGAGCATAGCCAGGTTTTCGGCGAAGGCTTCCAATTTGTTTACAATGGAAGAGACTGTTAATTGCGGCAGTGCGCGGTAGGTACGCAGCTTTTGATAGAAGAGCCTGCTGCTTGTGCCGGCATTCTCTTCAACGAACATTCTGTTGAGCAATGAATATGCTTTTGCCAGCAAGCTCTTGAACAACGAATGGCGCGCGGGGTCTTCTGCTCCGTCAAGCATGTAGTCCTTCATGTATCCATACGTTGCCTGCATGCTTTCTATCTCGCTTGCAAAGTGATTGCCTGGCAATGCAGCGAGTTCAGACAAGGCCTTGCCGAGGAGACGCGACAGGATGTGCCCTCTTATCTTCTTGTATTCCATCACGGGTTTTATGTACTTGCAAATATATGTTTTCGCGGTGCAACGGCAAAGGGGCTAATGGCCGCTCGAAACGAATTTGAGTGGTCATAAGTTGCATCCCTATAGTGCGCTTTGCCAAGTACCGCGCTTTGTATTACTTTTGTGGCAAACCTGGCATTGCGGCCTGCGAGGGTCGGCCTCTTGCCGGCAATTATGTTTGAACATTTTGATTTGTATATATCATGGCATTACAATGCGGTATTGTGGGATTGCCCAACGTGGGCAAATCAACCCTCTTCAATTGTTTGTCGAACGCAAAGGCGCAGGCGGCGAACTTTCCTTTCTGCACCATAGAGCCTAACGTCGGCGTGATTACCGTTCCTGACGAGAGACTGAGCAAGCTTGCCGAGCTGGTGCATCCGGGCAGGATTGTCCCTACCACTGTCGAGATAGTCGACATCGCCGGGCTTGTCAAAGGGGCAAGCAAGGGCGAGGGGCTTGGCAACAAGTTCCTTGCAAACATACGCGAGACGGATGCAATCATACATGTCTTGCGCTGCTTTGACGACGACAACGTTACGCACGTCGATGGCAGCGTCGACCCTGTCAGGGACAAAGAGATTATAGACTACGAACTGCAACTGAAAGACCTTGAGACGGTAGAAGCTCGCATCCAGCGCGTACAGAAACAGGCGCAAACCGGAGGCGACAAGGCGGCCAAGCAAGCGTATGACGTTCTGTGCAAGTTCAAAGAAGCCCTTGCACAGGGAAAGCCCGCCCGCAGCGTCTCATTCGAGACAAAAGAGGAGCAAAAGATTGCCCGTGACCTGTTCCTGCTCACGTCAAAGCCTGTCCTCTACGTTTGCAACGTAGACGAGGCAAGCGCTGCGAACGGCAACGGGCATGTAGACAAGGTTCGTGACGCCATCAAAGAGGAAAACGCTCAATTGCTCGTCGTAGCGGCGAAAATAGAGTCGGAGATTGCCGAGTTCGAAACCTACGACGAAAGGCAAATGTTCCTTAAAGAGATAGGGCTGGAAGAATCTGGCGTGGCGCGGCTCATCAAGTCGGCATACTCGCTGCTCAACCTCGAAACATTCTTCACCGCCGGCGAGATGGAGGTCAAGGCATGGACTTTCCGCAAAGGCTGGAAAGCACCGCAATGCGCCGGGGTCATACACACCGACTTCGAGAAGGGCTTCATACGCGCCGAAGTAATCAAATACGCCGACTTCATCGCATACGGCTCGGAAAGCGCAGTGCGCGAGGCGGGCAAACTCAGTGTCGAAGGCAAGGACTACCTCGTAGAAGACGGCGACATCATGCATTTCCGCTTCAACGTATAATCCTCACGAACCATGAACTACCCTTTCATGACAATCATTTGGAATCCCGACCCCGCGATATTCAGAATCGGCGGCTTCGAATTGCACTACTACTCCGTGCTGTTCGCTATGGGATTAGTGTTGGCCTACGTCATGACCCGCAAGATATACAAGGACTTGGAAATCCCTAAGGAGAAACTCGACCCTCTGTTCATCTACGCTTTCATCGGTATTCTCATCGGCGCAAGGCTCGGCCATTGCTTGTTCTATGAACCCGGCTACTACCTGACGCACCCCATCGAGATGCTGCTGCCCATACGCGAGACGGCGCAAGGGTGGAAGTTCACAGGCTATCAAGGGCTTGCCAGCCACGGGGGAAGCGTCGGGCTAATAGTTGCCTTGTGGCTTTACGTCAGGAAAACGCGGATGAACTTCGTCGATGTGCTTGATTTCATTGCCGTGGTCACGCCAATCGCAGCCTGCTGCATACGCCTCGGCAACCTGATGAACGGGGAAATAGTCGGCAAGCCCACCGACGTGCCATGGGCCTTCCAGTTCGAAGGCTACGATGAACCGAGGCATCCTGCGCAGCTGTATGAGGCCATAGCCTATTTCTGCTTTTTCCTCATCAACCTCGCCGTATACCTCAAGCTCTACCGGGCGAAAAAGCTGCACCGGGGCTTCATGTTCGGAATGACGATATTCATGATATTCCTGTTCCGCTTCTTCATTGAGTTTCTCAAAGACATCCAAGTCGACTTTGAGAAAGGCATGGCACTCGACATGGGACAATGGCTGAGCATACCATTCGTAGCCGTGGGGCTTGCTTTCATGATCGGGGGCAGATGGCTGGACACGCTTTCAAGCAAGCTGGATTGCAAGGACACGAAAGCACGTAGGAACAAACGCTGAGAGTTCATGGTACAGGGGATAGTTGTTGATAATATATTTTATATATTTGCGTCAATCTCTAACTATAGATAATGATACCAAAAATCATACATTATTGCTGGCTCAGTGGAGACCCATTCCCTGAAAGGATACAGAAGTGCATCGATTCATGGGTGAGATTAATGCCTGACTATGAATTTGTTTGCTGGGACATGCAACGCTTCGACATCCATACGGCCAAGTTCACCCAACAGGCCTGCGAAAAGCGCAAATGGGCTTTCGCATCCGACTACATCAGGCTTTACGCCCTATACCACCATGGGGGGATATACCTTGACACTGATGTCATGGCATTCGGGCGGCTTGACGATTATCTTAACGAACATGCTTTCTCGTCAATCGAATCATATTTTTACAAAGAGGGATGCTCTGACGATTTCCGCATTGAAGCATGCATAATGGGTGCTGAAAAAGGAAACCAGTTCATAAAGGAATGCCTCGACTTGTATGACAAACGGGAATTCATAAAAAACGACGGCTCGAATGACGAAACGGTCATCACAAAGTTGATAACAGTGATTGCCGAGAAGAACTTTGGCCTCAAGCGTGGTGTATTCAGCAAAGCACCGATAAGGCTCATGGACGGGGTGTTAACGCTATTCCCACCGCACACATTCACCCACTTCAGAGGTGATTTCAGGCATGACAGCGTCACCATGCACCTGTACCTCGGCGGCTGGCGCGACAAGCAGCCAGTAAAAAACAAGGTAATATATGCCATGGACGATGTGTTAGTCAAGGTATTCGGGTTAAGGCGGTGGGCGCTTATGCGCTGGACTATCCGCAAACGCTACCTCTGGTTGAAAGGATGCGCCACCACGATTTGACCAGCCAATCATGCACTAAATCATATCTTCAGCAATGCACCGGCATAGTTGGGGACATTCAGCAAATACCGTAAAATCAGCCAGAGGCCTCTGCGAAACCCGCCTGGGAACCAGCTGAGGCCTCTTCCATTCCATCCCCCCGGCAGGGGATTTGTTGGAGATTCGCCCGTGGCCGCTACC